>NZ_JARKPW010000002.1:0-61322 GCF_029975095.1 Aminiphilus sp. | reverse complement strand
CAGGAGCGTCAGGGCCGCCAGTGCCACTCCTCCGGTGATGATGGCCAGATTCAGGACATCGCTCTTGGCCACCGAGGGAAGGCCGCCGAAGGTGGTGTAGAGGACGAAGAGGTAGACCAGCGACGAGGCCAGCAGGATCTTGATGTCCAGAAGCGCCCCCACGATTGTTCCGAAGGCCCGGAACTGGATGACGATGTAGAACGTATAGGCTCCCAGGAGGGACAGGGCGGAGAGAACCCGCAGACGCGGATCTCCGAAGGTGTCGCCCAGCCATTGGGGGAGCGAGAGTGCCCGGCTCACCCGGAGTTTGCGGACGAGAAAGGGCATGAGGACCAGTCCGATGAGCCAGCCGTTGACGCTGCCGGTGAAGGCCACGTAGCCGTCCGTGTAGAGCCACATGGTGTACCCGAGGATGGACGCGGCGCTCATCCAGGTGGCGACGAAGGTTCCCACCATGGGGCCCGGACGGAGCCTGTTGCCCCCCACGTAGAAGAGCCGACGGTCCTCCTTCCAGGAAAAGGCCTGTCCCGCGAGAAAGACGAGGGCCAGCGTATAGGCGCCGAAGGCGCACAGCTGCAGCAGCAGAACAGGCATCACCGGCGCCTCCTCCGGAGAAAGAGGCAGAGGGCGACTGGTGCCAGGACGAGGAGGGCGAAGAGCCCCCAGTCCACGAACAGAAACGAAGAGAGTGAGAACGAATCCGGAATCGTCAAAGCGTCATCGGGCTCCCTCGCGCTGGAATGGGTGACGGCGCGAGTTCTCGCCGGTCCCCTGAAGAGGCGGCCTGTCGGAACGGAGGCGTTTTTTCCCGGGGGTCGGTTTTTCCGCGCGGACACCGCCGTCATTGTACCATCCGGTGGATTGTGGCATCATGGCGGCAAAGTACGGAACGGGGAGGGGTGCTTCGTGTTCACGCTCACCGCGGAGGAACTCCGCAACATGGCCATCGCGCTGGAGGAGACGGGGGCGAAGTTCTATCGCAACGCCGCCGGACTGCTTTCGCCCGATCCGCTCGCGGACCTGTTCAACCGTCTCGCGGACTGGGAGGATCGGCACAGAGACCTTTTTTACGAACTCGGCTTCGATCCGGAGGGAGGCGAGCTCGTCATCGCCGATCCCGACGAGGAGACCGCGGCGTATCTCCGGGTTCTTGCAGGATCGCGGGTCTTCTCGACGGAACCGAAGTGTCTTTCCGGCGACGCTCCGACCCGTAGAGACATTCTTCAGGACGCCCTGGACCGGGAGAAGGAGAGCGTCGTCTTCTACTCGAGCCTCCGGCAGGCCGTCACCTCCTATCGGGGAAAGGAGATGCTGGAGCGCATCACCCGGGAAGAGCTTCATCACCTCCAGGTGCTCGCCCGGGAGCTTGAGGCGTCGTCCTGATCCTGTGCGGTACCGAAGCGCGAAGGGGAGCGGCGCACCGCCGGGAAAAACCGCCGCGAACGATGGAGAACGAGGAGGAACGTGCATGACGGAAATCTTTCGACGCACCACCCTGAGCCGCACCGCCGATGCCGAGCCCGTACGCATCGCCTATCTGGAGAAGGGGCGACCCGAGCCGGGAACGCCCTCCTTCGTCGTGGCGCCGGGAATCTGGGAGCCCGCGGAGCGTGCTCTGCCGCTTCTGGAGGCTGTGGATGGCCATGCCGTGGCGGTGAGTTTTCGCGGGCGGGGTGACAGCGACACACCGCGTCGCGGTTACGACCTGGAACATCACCTGGGTGATCTCGAGGCGGTGGTGGACGCCTCAGGAGCGGAGTGCCTGTGTCTTCTCGGATTTTCCAGGGGTGTCGGCTATGCGCTCGGCTATGCGGCACGTCATCGGTCCCGGGTGGCGGGGATGGTTCTGGTCGATTCCAAGGCCCGACACAGTGCGCCTCAACCCGGCACTGCGGACATGTGGAAGGGGCGGACTCATCTCGGGCGCCCCATTCCGGAGTTCATTCGGGGAATCGCGCTGGACGGCATGGAACGGGAATCCCGGGAGGTCCTTTTCTGGGACGAGTTGCCCCTCCTCGACGTGCCCGTTCTTGTTCTGCGGGGAACCTGGCGGGAGAGTCCCATTCCGTCGAACGTGAGCGAAGAGGATGCGTCCCGCTACGAGAGGCTGCTCCGTTTCGGAGAGGTCATCGAGTTCGAGCGCTCGGGGCACATGATCCCCGACGAGGAACCCGAGCGTTACGTGGCGACGGTGAAACGCTTCTTTCACGCCCTGAGGAAGAAAAGCGTTCCCTGAAGAAGAGGACTTCTCTGAAAGCGGTTCTCCGTTCCCCGGAGTCGCTCTCCGGGACCGTTTTGAAGCCGTTTCCCGATTTTTCCGACTCTTTCCCTCAAAAGGATGCGCGAAGGAGCCGTTTGCGCCCCATGGCGGGATGTTCCGTAAAAGGAGTGACGAGGCCCCGGAGGGATCCCTCCGCGGCCTCGTCACTCCTTCGGGGCATTGTCCCCGGGGCCGTTCACCTGGGGAGGAATTTCTCGACGATCCGCACCAGGTCCTCGATGGCGACGGCTCCCGCCGTCCAGGTGAGGCAGGTGTTGTCCGCATCGGCCAGGATCATGTAGGGGACGGTGCTCACTCGGAAGTCGTAGACGGCGGAACCGTCCGCGTCGAGGCATTCCACGGTCGTCCCCAGTCCCGCGGCGACTTCCCTCCATGCCGCGTCTCCCAACTTGGCCTTCAGATCCTTTTCCTCGTACCAGGGAGTGACGCTGACGATGGTGAGGAGATCCGTGCCGAAACGTTCCCGGAGCACGGGGAAGAGCCGGAGTTCCTCCAGGCAGACAGAGCAGTCGGTTTTCCAGAAAACGTAGAGCGTGAGCGGTGTCTCGCTCAGCGTGGAAATCCGCTTCGTCGTTCCGTCGGCCTTGACGAAGACCCTTGTTCGCGGAAGGCGCTCTCCCACGTTGACTACCTTGCCCACGAGGCGCGGAAGCTGCTCCGCGCCGCAGATCCTTTCCGGTTCGGTCGCCGGAGGTGTCGCTGCGAAAGAGAGCGTGTGCGCGTCCGGAAAGAGAAGGCCGCAGAGCAGCACGAACACGAACAGAAGCGAAGCCGTTCCATTGCGGCGGGGCGTTGCGGCCTTGCCGCGGGTGGTGGATGCGTGTCGAACGGGCATAGTGGAAACATTCCTCCTCAATGTCGGTGTGATGCCGAGCACTTCGTCCCAAAGGCAATCGTGTGCACTACACGTCCACAAGGGGGGCGGGCAGAACTTCCGGACGGTGCATGCTTCTCTCGATGCCTTTCCGGAACGTGCCGGTGCCGCCGGTGCGGCGCGGCGCGGCGTTACGTCGGCGAAGTTGCCTTGTGTGCCCTCCGTTCGGTCTTTTCCGGGAGTGTCCTGTTTCCGCCTATCCGTCGCGGCAGCAGTCGATGAAGGCCTTCACGAGTCGGGTGATGCCCGATGTGGCCTTCCCGGTGGCATTTCCACTCCGTCCCGACGAGATGCTTCCGGCGGAGGCGGTGCTGAAGGCGATTTTGTCGGTGACGCCGGAAATGAAGCCCTCGGTGCTTCTCGGGGAGGATATCCGGGGTGTCTTCGTCTCCCTGGGCGGGGTCGTTTCTCTTCCCGAACCGGTCACCTCCGCCTCTTCCGGGGCGTCTCCCGTGAAGGTCCAGAAGAGGGACCAGAGCGTGAAGGCCTTGTCGATGAGATCCCGCGATGCCGCGTCCTTTCCATCGGCCTGTCGCTTGTTGGCCACTTCGAGCAGCCGCATGGACGAGGCGAGAAGGTGCTTTGAAATGCACCATCCCTCGCCGTTGCCTTCGCGAACAAGCTGTTTCATGAGATCCCGCCGCATGTCCCGGATCTCCGGAAGCAGTTCCAGAAAGGCCTGATCGTCCGTCCGGGCGTAGCTGCAGGCGAGATGTTCCTCGATGGAGATGAGGTTCATGAGGGCGAAGGAGAGATCCTCACCCGCGGAGAGATCGACGAATCCCTGCCTGTGAAGGACCGCGGCAAGGCGCTCCGCCCACACCGAAGAGGGAGAGCCCTCCTCAGGGACATTCTCGCCGGGAAGATTCTCGGCGAGAGGAAGGGGGGTTTCCGTTTCGGAAAGATCTGAGAGACGCTGTTCCTGTGTCATGGATGACAACTCCTTCTTCGTTTTCCTGCGGACAAGGGCGGCGGAGGGGTCTGCTTCCGCAGGTCGGAGATCAGAGATAGGTATCCGCCAGGGCTGCGACGATTCCCGCGCCCACGAGAGCTCCCACGGTGACGAGAACGGACTGGTAGGGGATGAGGGTGCGCCCGGCCACACGTTTTTGGGCCTTGCTCAGCATGAGGGCGACGAAGAGCAGCACGCCGCCGAACCAGCCCCAGGCGGAAACCGTGGCGAAGAAGCCGAGACTGAGGAAGGCGTCGAACGAAGCGAGGCTGCCGGGATAGGTGAGGAGAACGTTGTTGAGGAGCACGAAGAGAAAGCTCAGGGCGACGGGGCGGTAGGGAAAGCGGTATCGCTTGGTGGCGTAATGCATCCAGAGAGCGAAGACGACGGAAATAGCCCCGCTTGTGGCACCCACCACAGACATGCCGAGTCCGAAGGTTCTTGCGAGGAAAAGGCCCGCTCCGGCGGTGATGAAACAAAGGGGGCACGTCGCCTCGGCGGGAAGAGCGAAGAAAAAAACACCCAGCGAGAGAAGAAGCGGTGCGAGAACGGCAAAGCGTCGCGCTGTCGGTGTTGCTGATCGGAGCTGTGGAGAACCTGCCATGGATCTGTTCCTCCCCCTGTCGGGTTTTCGTCTCGACCGGAAATACGGCCGAGAAAGAACGATATCCTTTGTATTGTCCCCCTGAATGCGCGAGGAGTAAAGGCCGTGAGATGTGAGGATGTGCGCGTTCTTTTTGTGGCAATTTCGCCACGTTTTATCTATACTACCACATGAGGAATAAAAGCGCACAGAGGCACGATCGCGAATCGGACGAAGGAGGCCGTGGCCGTACAAACCGCAGCGCGGTGTGTCTTCGCTCTCCGGCGTTCATGAGGAAGGAATTTTTGGCGGAAGTGCGCGTGTTTTTCTGGCGGAGAAGGCATGATGCGCGTATACTGCTCTGTGGAAAGAACGAAACGGGCGGCGACGGCCGTATCGGTGGGTGGGCCCGATGGCGTCGTCGCGAGAAAGGGGATAGGGTTATGGGTATGGTACGGAAGTTTTTTCTGCCTTGGGTGGTTCTCTGTTTTTCCGTCGTCCTCGTCTCCGGAGCCTTCGCCGACTGCAATTGTGACGGCGGTGACACGGAGGGCGGCGGGAACCAGGATGCGGTGACGCTCGGGGGTTTCTCCGTCCTTCAGGACGGCATGAAGCTTCTCGGTGCGGGAAACTTCGTCGAGGCGGGGAAAACTCTCGAGAAATCGCTGTGGGCGATGGATCCCAAGCTCCGGGGTGATGCGCTGCGCCTGCTGCTCTTCGCCGATCTCGGCGCCGGGGAGTACGACCGGGGAAAGACGCGCCTGGAGGAACTGCTCTCCAAGTACGGCGATGCCCGTTCTCTTCTCGTCGGCGACGGCGAGCGGGTGCGCGGTGCGGCGGTGCTCCGCTTCGTGGAGGTTGCGGCGGAGAAGGGGAACGTGGCGGACATCGACGCGGTGCGGGAAGCCCTCGGACCTGCCCTCAAGCTCGATTGGGTCACCGTGGTGGACGCAACGGGACATGCGGGAGGACGGACAAAGCTCTTCGTTCCCGTGGAGTTCGCCCGTGCGCAGGCATTGGCGGCGTCGGGGCGGAACGCCGAGGCGGAGGAGAGTCTCCAGCGGCTTTCCTTCAGCTCCGGACGAGTTCTTTGGAAAGGACGGGCTCTCGATCTGGACGAGGCGATGGAGGAACTGCGGCGTACCATGGCCGGCTGAGGCTCGGGCGGAAGGACGCAAAACGAAACGGCAACTGCCTTCCGGCAGCGGCCTGCCCTGAAGAAACCGCCGCGAGGGATGCGCGGAGGCCTTGCGGAGCGAGGAGGAAGCGGTGTCCGGACACCCTTTCCGGAAGGCTTTCGGAACCGGGATGTGACCAAGGTGCGACCAAGGTCTTTTCGGAGATGCCGCGTCGCGTGTGGACGGAAACTTCGGAATTGGACGAAGCGGAACGGATGAAAGAGGCGAAGGCCGGATCTTGAAAAAGCGCTTCGGTCGCCCGGGGTTCTGCCTCGGGTGGCCGAAGCGCTTTCCGTGTCCGCATGCTCTCTTGGTGTTCTTCTTTCCCGTTGTCTGTCCTTGGGAACCTCTGAATAAGGCTGCGTCAGCTCCGCAGGACGCCTTGCAGAGCCTGATGCGATCCGAGTGAAGGGAGGCAAAATGTCTTTATTCAGAGCTTCCCTTGGTCAGACCTCCTGCGTCAGGTCGTGCATGAGGTCCTTGGTACGCTCGTAGAGGTCCCGATAGATGCGGTGCGCCCTGTCGTAGAGCGGTTTCGGTGCAGGATCCGGGGCGACCGTCTCAAGGCGCCGTACCCAGCGGGAGATGTCGCTGTAGGACGCGAAGAGTCCCGTGCCGAGTCCCGCGAGAAAAGCGTCGCCGTAGGAAGCGCCGAGGGTGACGGCGGGAACGAGCTGCGCCCTCCCGGAGATGTCGCTCACCATCTGGAGCCACGGGCGGTTCTTCGTTCCGCCTCCCACGGCGCGCACCTCGAGCGGCGCGGCGTCGATCTCGTCCAGCACGTCCAAGTGGTGGCGGATACCGTGTCCGACTCCTTCCAGCACCGCCCGGTAAAGGTGTTCCCGGGTGTGGGAAAGCGTGAGACCGAAGAAGACGCCCCGTGCCCGGGGATCGTTGAGAGGCGTCCGTTCGCCGCTGAAGTAGGGGAGCACCACCAGTCCCTCCGCACCGGGAGGGACCGCCGCGGCCAGGGCGGCAAGACGGCCGTAGGCGCTCTCGCCGCCCTGCGCCTCGGCCTCCACGAGTTCCCGGGCGAGCATGTCCCGGAACCAGCGGGTGAGAACCCCTGTGGTGGCCATGCCCGCCATGATCGCAGACGTGCCGGGGAAGAGATAGGGGGCCGACCAGAGGCGACGATCCCGGACGGGACGGTCCACCACCTGGATGTAGAACATGGTGGAGCCGTACATGAGCATGGCCTGCCCCGGCGCGGTGACGCCGGCGCTCACCGCCTCCGCCGCGGCGTCGATGGTGCCGACGATCACGGGCGTTCCTTTTGCGAGTCCCGTGGCCGCCTCGGCCTCCGGGGTGATCGTTCCGGCGATCTCCGACGTCCAGGCGATGTCGGGAAGGCGCTCCGGCTCGATGATGCCCTCGCAGAGATCCTTTCCCCAGGTGCCCGCGGCCATGTCGTAGAGGGGGACGAAGCAGGAGGCGCTGTAGTGGTCCAGCATCCACCGTCCCGTGAGGCGTGCGCAGAGGAACGTGGTGGCCGCCACGATCTTCGCCGCCTTGGCATAGCATTCGGGCTCGTGTTTTCTGAGCCAGAGGATCTTGGGTCCCACGGACTGGGAGGAAAGGGCGTTTCCCGTGCGGACGAAGATGGTCTCCGCGCCCATTCGGACGTCGAGTTCGCGGATCTCCTCCACGGCTCTGGTGTCGATGCCGTAGAGCACGGCATTGCGCAGGGGACGGCACGCCTCGTCCACGGGAAGCATCACCGGGCCGATGGCGCTGCACCCTACGGCGGCGATCCGCTCCGGGGCGATGCGGGAGGTCTCCAGAAGTTCCCGGGTGAGAGCGCAGAAATCACCCCACCAGGCCCGTTCCGCGTCGTGCTCCGCCCATCCCTGGCGGGGGAGAAGCAGTTCATGGGGACGAACCGCCGTGGCCACCACGTCGCCCGCCAGGGTGACGAGCACTCCCTTCGATTCGTAGGTACCGATGTCCACGCCGAGAAGATAGCGCTCTTCCATGGCAATTCCTCCCTCTACCGACGCAGGTCCGTGTCGGGGCCCCAGGAGAGGAGCAGCCCCTCCAAAAGATCCGAAAGTCCCTCCAGATCGCGAAGGTCGCAGAGTTCCACCGGGGAATGGGTGTACCGGGCTGGAAAGCTCAACTCCAGCGGAGCGACGCCCCGTCCCACGAGCTGCACGTAGGAAAGGTCCGTGAGCAGTCCTCCCGTGGCGTTACGCTGCAGGGGAATGCCCGCCGCAGCCGCCACGTCCCGGGTGGAGCGCACCAGGGCGGGGTGGGGAAGAACCCCGTTCAGCGTCCCCCGTCCGTGGAAGCTGTACATGCCGAGCACGGGGCCTCCTCCGAGTGCCGCCTCCGTGCGGTCTTTCAGATCCGGCGTGTCTCCCGACACCACCACGTCGAGGGCGATGGCGATGTCCGGGCGGATCTGCTCCGCCGCCACCATGGCCCCCCGGAGGTTGAATTCCTCCTGGACCGTACCCACGACGAAGACCGTGCAGCGGTGAGGTTTTTCGCGCAGGCGACGGGCGGTCTCCACGAGGACGGCGCAGCCCCCCCGGTTATCCACGGTCGTGCCCGCCACCCGATGTTCTCCCAGAAGGTCGAAACGGGGACGGTAGACCACGGGGCATCCCACCTGCACTCCCCGGGCGAGGGCCTCCTCCCGGGAGGAGAACCCCAGATCGAGGAAGAGCGCTCCGTAGGGAGTGACCGCACTCTTTTCCTCCTGGGGTGTGGCGTGGTGCGCTTTGGGGCCGATCACGCCGGGAAGGAGTTCGCCCGCCTCCGTCTCGAGGAGCATGGGAGTTCCGGGGAGCACCTTTTCCGGCACGCCCCCGAGGCGTTCCAACCGCACGAATCCCCCATCGTCGATCTTTCGCACCAACATGCCGAGCTGGTCCATGTGGGCGAAGAGCATCACCCGGGGCGCCTTTGCATCCGTGCCGTCGAAACGGGCGATCACGTTGCCCGGGCGGTCCGTCTCGACCTGGTCCGCAAGAGAGCCGAACGCGTTTTCCAGAAGGCGCATCATGCGCTCTTCCCGGCCTGACAGGGCCGGGGTGAGCATCATGGTACGCAGCGAGTCCCGCAAGGTCATCGCCGCGGATGTCATCGGAGTTCCTCCGTTTCTCCGCCCGCCTGCGGGGCGGTCCCGTTCTTTCGTCCCTGCATTTTCCGGGCTGCACGGGCTCCCAGAACATTCAGGGCCATCACCGCGAGGAGCAGCGCTCCCCAGACGAATTCCTTGGAAAAATTGCTGAACCGGAGCATGGCGAAACCGCTGGAGAGAAACTGCAGAGAGAGAATGGCCAGCACGAGTCCCGCCATGGAGCCGAAGCCGCCCGCCACGTTGGTGCCCCCCAGAACGGCCACGAGGATGGCCTGCAGAGTGTAGGAGACGCCGTAGTCCGCCTTGGCCGAATTGGTCCGGGCGAACATGACGAGTCCTGCGGAGGCGCAGAGAACGCCGCTGAGCATATAGGTCTTCATGAGGATCGCCGCGTTGTCCAGCCCGGCGAACCTTGCGGCCGTGGGGTTGGTTCCCACCAGATAGAGGGAGAAGCCGAAGGAGGTGCGGCGCAGGAGCACTCCCACGAGAAGCACCGCCGCGGCGAAGAGCACCAGGGGAACGGGCACGGAGAAGAGATAGCCGTTGCCGAGGTAGAGAAAGGCGTCGGGAAAGCCGTAGAGGGCGGTTCCTCGGGTGAGGACGATGGCGAGGCCCGAGAAGAGCTGCATGGTGCCCAGCGTGGCGAGGATGGGAGGAATGCCCACCCTGGTCACGAGGAGTCCGTTCAAGAGACCGCACCCCGCTCCGGCGGCGAGGGAGATGCCCACGGAGACCGCTACGACGAACGCCGCCCAGGTCCCTCCGGCCCCCTCGGGCGCATAGTGCAGCAGAAACTGACTCGCAAGGATTCCCGAGAGGTTGGCGATTCCCACGGCGGAGAGATCTATCCCTCCGGAGATCATGGCCGCCATCATGGCGATGGAGAGGAGCCCGATCTCGGGAATCTGGAAGGACATGGAGGCGAAATTCCGAACGCTGAGAAAGCGTCCGGGAACGAGAAGACTGAGTGCGGCGAAGATGAGCGCCGTCACCAGGAGCAGGCGCCACAGGCCGTTTTCGTCCCGGAGAAAGCGCAGCGGAATTTTCATGAGCGTTCCTCCTCTCCGGCGTGGGGCCGTTTTCTCGTTCGGGCGAGAAGAAGAGGCGCCGCGGTACCCGCGAGGAGGAGGAGACCCACGGCCACGCGCTGCCAGTAGGAGGGGACCCCGAGGAGAATCAGACTGTTGTTCATGATGACCACCAGCCCCACCCCCAGCAGGGTTCCCGGCACCGAGCCGTGTCCTCCCGTGATGCGCGCTCCCCCGAGGACGACCGCGGCGAGAACGTTCATCTCCGTTCCCACCAGATCGAAGGGGTTGGCCATGCGGGAGAGAGACGTGTGGATGATGCCTCCCAGGCCCGCCAGAACGCCCACGTAGCCGTAGATGAAGAACTGGATGCGGGAGAGGGAAAATCCCACCCGCTCCGCCGCCACTGCGTCGCCGCCGAGGGCGTAGATGCCCCGCCCCAGCATGGAGTACCGCAGCAGCCCCCAGGTGAACAGCGCGGCCCCGAAGAGGAAGAGCACCGCTCCGGGCAGGCTGTAGAGAACCCCGTCGGGCGTTCTTCCCCGCAGGAGATCCCACTGGGAGAAGGCCACCATGGCCTGGGGAAGAACGGAGATGTGGTTGCTCCCGATGAACGCCAGCAGAAACCCCCGAAAGGCGCTCATGGTGCCCAGAGTGACGATGAGCGTGGGGAGCCGGAAAGCGGAGATGAAGAGAGCGTTCACGAGACCCAGGCAGAGCCCGATGCCGCAGGAGAGAAGACAGATCCAGAGAAACGGTCCGGCGTACCCCCAGGCGAGGAGCAGCTTCGTCGTGATGTACATGGAGAGCACCGCCACGGCGGTGAAGGAGACGTCGATGCCTCCGGAGACGATGACCACGAGCGCGCCGAGGGCGAAGATGCCCAGGACGACGCTGCTCCGAAGGAGGTCGAAGAGGTTCGGCAGACTCCAGAAGGCGCTGTTGACGCTGCCAACGAAGAGACAGAGCCCCAGGATGGTGAGTCCCACGAGGAACTCGTTCTTCTTCCACAGCGTGTTCCATCGACTCGGCATGGTCATCCCGCCAGTTTCCGGGCCAGTTCGTTCTCGTCCGTGGCGGCCCCGTCGAACTCCTCCACGATCCTGCCCCGTTTCATGAGAAGGATGCGGTTGCAGTTGTGCAGCACTTCCGGAATATCGTCGGACATGATGAGAATTCCCATTCCCTTCGCGGCGAGATCCTCGAGGATGGCGTGGATCTCCGATTTCGAACCGATGTCCACTCCCACCGTGGGGCCGTTGAGGACCAGCACCTTCGGCGCGAGGGCGATCCATCGGGCCAGGACGACCCGCTGCTGGTTGCCCCCCGACAGGTTCCGCACGGGGACGCTCGCCGAGGGCGCGGCGATGCGGAGCCTTCGGATCCAGGCCTCGCCGAAGCGGAGTACCGCCCGGGGGGGCAGCAGTCCGAGGCGCCCCGCGAGGTCTCGTGCCGTGCCCGCGGCGGCGTTGTCGGCGAGAGATTTGCTCAGAAAGAGCCCCTCGGTGAGGCGGTCCTCCGGCACATAGCCGATACCGTTCCGGAGTGCGTCGTGGATGCTTCGGATGGAGACTTCCCGACCTTCGATGCGGATCTCTCCCTCCGTGGCGGGTTCCATGCCGAAGAGTGCCAGGGCGAGTTCGGTCCGACCCGATCCGAGGAGTCCCGTGACGCCCAGAATCTCCCCCGGCCAGAGATCGAAGGAGACGTCCCGGAAACTTCCCTTGCGGGACAGGTGTCGCAGGGAGAGCAGAGGAGTGTCCGTCCTCTCCGGAACGGCGCTTCTGCGGGCTTGGGCGATGCGCCGCCCGGTCATGCAGAAGACGAGCCGCGCCGCGTCGAAGGCGGCCCGGGGTTCGTCCGCCACGACCCGGCCGTTTCGGAGCACCGTGATCTGCTCCGACACGTCCATCACCTCGTCGAGCTTGTGGCTCACGAAGAGGGTGGCGATGTTCCGTTCTTTCAGAGCGCGGATGATCTCCAGGAGCCGTCGTACCTCCGGCCGGGTGAGCGCCGCCGTGGGCTCGTCCATGATGATGAGCCGCGCGTTCTGGAGCAGTGCCCTGCCGATGGCGACGAGCTGTTTGGAGGCCACGGGAAGATCCTCCACAAGCGCTTCAGGATCAAGTTCCACGCCGAGGCGCGAGAGCGCTTCTCCGGCGATGTCCCGGATGCGCCGGCGGGTCACGAGGCGGCGTCTCTCCGCGAGAAGGGTGTTCATGGCCATGTTCTCCGCCACGGTCAGGTTCGGAAAGAGGGAGAAATCCTGAAAGATCACCTGGATTCCCTCGCGGATGGCGTCGATGGGGTGCAGCCGCGAAAAGGAGTGCCCGTCGATGCGGATTTCCCCGCTGTCGTGGTGAACCACGCCCGCGACGATCTTGATGAGCGTGGATTTTCCCGAGCCGTTCTCACCCACGAGACAGCGGATCTCTCCGGGAGCCACGGAGAGATTCGCTCCGTCCAGGGCGCGGACTCCCGAGAAGTCCTTGCAGATGTCCTTCAGTTCCAGGTAGGGGGTTGGCGCCATGAAGACCGTCCTTTCCTTCGCGGGGAGCCCCGCGAAGGAGGCTCCCCGAACGGAACGAGATGCCGCTTCGATGCTAGAAGCTGTATTTGTCCATGTTCTCCTTGGTCACGTCCACCCAGGCCTGGCCGTAGATGACCTTGCCCTTGAGCATGATCTTCTCGTAGCCGGGGACGCCCAGATCCATGCCGTCGGTGATCTCTTTCCCCTCGAGAAGGGCGAGGGCCACCTGGTTCATGGCGTAGCCCGCATCGGCGGGATCCCAGAAGCTGATCATGTCCACCGCGCCGGTCTTGAGGTACTGTCCGGAGACGGAGACGAGGCTCGTCCCCACCACGGCGATCTTGTCCTGAATGCCCATCTCCTCGATGGCGAGTCCCGCGCCCGCCACGTCGACGGCGGAGCTGCCCTGGAGGCCCTTGAGGTTCGGATAGGCCTTGAGCAGTTCCCGGGTCTTCGCGTAGGCAGTCTGCTGGTCGTCGTTGGTCTCGATCTTGTCCCCCACGAGCTTCATCTTGGGGTACTTCTCCCTCTGGCGGGCGATGGCGGCATCGACCCATTCGTTGTGGGTCTTGGAGGTGAGGCTTCCCACCATGACGGCGTACTCGCCCTCTTCGTTCATGAGCTTCGCCAGGGCGTCCATGAAGTGTGCGCCGTAGGCGGCGTTGTCGAAGGCCTCCACGTCATAGTTCACGTTCTTCTGGTTCGAAGCCTCGTGGGTGACGACGATGATGCCCTGATCCATGGCCTTCTTGAGCACCGGTTCGAGAGCTTCCGGCGAGAAGGGGACGACACAGAGCGCATTCACCTGCTGGGCGATGAGGTCCTCGACGACCTGGACCTGCAGCGCTGCGTCGGCCTTCGCCGGTCCCTGCTGGAACGTGGTGTGCCCCGTGGCCTTTCCGAAGGCGAGAACGCCTTCCTCCATGCGCTGGAACCAGTTGACGCCGCTCAACTTCACCACCGTGGCAAGGGTGTAGGTCTCCGCCGCGGACGCGCAGAGCGCCCCGCCGAGAATCGCGCCGAACACGAGCAGACCTGTCAGGAGCACTGCGATGCGTTTCATGAATCTCCCTCCTTGAATTTCCGTCGATGAACTTCCTTCGGTCCGGAAGACGCTTCCTCCGCGGCTTCCGCCGCAGGAGCGTTCCGGAAAACCTCTGCTCCGTCCCGTTTTCGCCTCCTGCCCCTCCATCCTTTTTCCCGCGCTCTCACCCCTTTCCGCAAGCGTTTCGGATTCCTTTACCGCCGCAGCTTTTTTCCGCCGGGAGCGACTCAGGCGAGTTCCACCGTCGCTCCGTGCCGTTTCAGCTCCGAGAGCGCGGTCTCGTCGAGCCCCGTATCGGTGACGATGCGGTGCACCGCATCGAGGGGGCAGACGTTCACGAGAGCGACCTTGCCGAACTTGGAATGGTCCGCCACGAGGATAACCTCCTGGGTCGCCTCGACGATGCGCTGTTTCACCGCGTGCTCGGAGAAGGTGGCATTGAAGACTCCCTGCTCGGGGTGAATTGCATCGGCCCCGAGAAAGGCCTTGTTCACGCGGATCTTGCGGAAGAAATTCTCCGCCTCGGAGCCCACGAGGACGTTGAAGCCGGGGCGGAGCGTGCCCCCCGAGACGAGGACGGAGGTGGTGTCGTCGTAGTCGACCGAGCCGGCGATGAAGAGGTCGTAGGTGATGATGGTGAGGTTTTTGTGGTGCGTCAGGTGGCGCGCCACCTCGATGGTGGTGGAGCCGGAATCGAGGATGATGGTCTCTCCATCGCTGACGCGGGCCGCCGCTGCGGCGCCGATACGGCGCTTCTCTTCCTGGAGCTGGGTTCGCTTCTCCGCGTAGAGTTTTTCGAAGGCGGTGCTCGTCTCGGGAAGAACCGCCCCGCCGTGGGTACGATTGATGAGCCCCCGGGCGGTGAGGGCCTCCAGATCCCGGCGTACCGTGGCCTCCGAGACGTTCAGAAGCCTTGAGAGGAGCTGGATTTTCGCGCTTCCCCGGGAGTGGATGCTCTCCAGGATCTTTCGCTGGCGCTCTGCGGGGAGGCTGGAAGGACGGCGGAGCTTCATCGCCGGAGCCTTCTCAGGAGACGTCGGAAGCCGCAGTCCCCGAGCGGAAGGTGCGCACCCGCTCCATGAACTGACGTACCCGTGAGGCGTCCACGGGGTTCTCGAACACGCCATCCTTTTTGAAGGTCGTTCCCACTACGGCACCGTCCGCGATGGAGAGCTGCTTCTCCACGTTGTCCAGGCGCATGCCCGTGTTCGCCAGCACCACCGTCTGGGGGACCGCGTCCTTGACGCGTTTGAGAACCGAGGAGTCCGTCTCGGCACCCGCCACGAGGCCGGACACGCAGAGGGCGTCGGGGCGGTTGTTGAACACGGTGGACCGGGCGATGCTCTCGATGTCGCGGTCCGCCAGATAGCGCGCCGCTTCGGGAACGATGTTGAAGAGAAGCCGCACGTTTTCTGCGTTCACATGGCGCCGGTGCCGCACCGTCGCGCCCACGTCGGTGTTCCAGAGGCCGAAATCACTGGCGTAGACGCCGGTGAAGATCTCCCGCACGAAGCATGCTCCCGTGGCCGCAGCCAAGTCGAGGGATTTCCGGGCGTCCCAGAGGACGTTCACCCCGAAGGGAATCCGGATGTCCCCCATCAGTTCGCCGATGACGCGCGCCATGGCCGCCACGGTCTCCGTTTCCACCCTGGTCAGGTAGGGAAGGCTGAATTCGTTGGAGAACATTACCGCGTCCACGCCTCCTTCCTGGAGGGCGGCAAGGTCCCGGCGGCACATGTCCACCACGTATCCCATGCCTTTCTTCGCGTCGTAATGGGGGTCTCCGGGAAGGGGAAGCATGTGGCACATGCCGATGATCGCCTTGTCCGTGCCGAACAGGTCCTGCAGCCAGCTCATAGGATTGTCCTCCTTGAAAAATGGTCTGTCCATGATAGATCCTCCGAAAAAAACCGTCAATATCTATCATAAAAGGTGAGTGTAAGTGATCGTTTCTGAGTGATTTGATACGCGCCTCTCCTCTTCGGGGCTGGGCGTTTTCCTGTCCAACCGCTCCGGGATGGACGGAAAAAGGCCCGGGGAAGGGGTGTTCCTTCGCC
Organism: Aminiphilus sp.; assembly: GCF_029975095.1. Classification (NCBI taxonomy): domain Bacteria; kingdom Thermotogati; phylum Synergistota; class Synergistia; order Synergistales; family Aminiphilaceae; genus Aminiphilus; species Aminiphilus sp. Next base: position 45,706 of record NZ_JARKPW010000002.1, on the reverse strand, counting down.
TCTCGGTCTCTCTTTCGCCAGGGTGTGTTGTTCCGTCCCGTGGGGTGGAGATGGGGGAATGGCGGCGTGCGCAGCTTCCGGGTTGTTCTGCAGGAGTTGTTGAGTTCTGCTATGATAAGTTCCAGTGGTGCGGTGATTTGTGGATGTGTGGTGTTTTTCCGGCGGAGAGGAGCGGAGAGCCGTGATGTGGTTTCCGAAATGGGGCCGGAGGTCCGGAGAGATGGAGAAGCACGGAAGATGGAGCGGGAATTTCGGAGGTTTGCTGCGTGTTCCCCCGAGGAGCTGGGCGGTTTTACCTGTCCTCGTCCTTCTCTTTCTGCTCGGCGTGGTCTTCTGGAGTGAAGGGGCCCCCGCCGACGCGAGCGTATCCGGATCGGGCATGCAGGAAGGCGCGCCCCTGACGGAGCGCATCGCCCTGCTCGAAGAGGCACTGGCGGCTCGGAACGAGGGGGAGCGCCTTGAAGCGCTCGGTGTGCTCCGGGAGGCTCTCGTCCTGTATGAACGGAGCCTGGCGCTCTTCGCCGATCCGGCTCTCGCAGCCCGGGTCGCCTCCCTCCGGGAGCGGATCGGCGCGTCGGACGACAGGAGAGCCGCGACCGGCGTTCCCGAATCCGTTCCGCCCGCCTCGCCTGAGGGGCGTGTCCTCAAGGAGCGGATGGAACGGCTCGAGCGGGCGTTGACGCTTCGGAAAGAGGGCGAGAACGCGGAGAAGGCCGGAAGGTTTTCCGAGGCGCTCGCGGCCTACCGGGAAAGCTTGGCGCTTTTCGCCGATGCCTCCCTGGCGGGGCGGGTGGAACGCCTTGAAGCGCTTTCCGCCGCGGCGCCCTCCGAAGCGCCTGCTCATTCCGCCGAAACCGGGCTCGTCGAAGTGCCTCCTCCAGCGACGGCAACGCCGGTTTCCTCCGGCGAGGGAGAGGAGCCTCTGCCGCCGTCGATCTACGCGACGGGGCCGGTTCTCCTGGAGACTTCCGTCCCCGAGAGCGGAACCTCGGTACAGATTCCCGAGGGCCCTGCCGTGCTCGTTCCCGCCGGTGCCTTTTCTCCCGGCGTGTCCCTGCGGGTCGCCAAGGCCGAGGCCGCGCCGGTGCCGCTTCTGGCAGGCGAGGCACCGCTCCTCGGGGCGTGGAAGTTCGACGCCGGAGGAGGGCTCTTTGACAGGCCCGTGGAGATGTCCCTCGCGCTGCCTGCCGTGGAGGATCTTTCGGAACTCCGACTCGTGCTCCCCGTCACCTCCCGGGACGGTCGGGACTGGACAGTGCTTCCCTACCGCAGGGAGAACAATGTTCTTTATTTTCAGGCGACGCATTTCAGCATCATCGGGGCCATCCTCATCGGCACCCTCATCGGCGGCGGCGTGGTGATCCCTCTCGTTCGCGCTCCAACGGAGCTGCCTCAGTACTTTCAGGAGGACGCTCCCTTCGTGAAGTTTCTCGCTCCCGATCCGGAGGGCATCAATCTCTCCTGGTCCCATAAGCTGGGGGACGGCACGACGGGGCTCAAGGACAAGGCGGCCTTCGAGAAGGCCCTGCAGCTCGCCTGGGAAGCACACATGCAGCGGGTCAGGGACATTGCGGCGATGCGGGACCGGGAGCTTGCCCGGGCCCGGGAGGCGAATCTCGGCCTCGCATCGCAGGAGAAGATCCGTGCCGAAACACTCCGCCTCGCGGAGGAATCCCTCAACACCTATGAAAAGGCCCGGTTTGCCGCCTTCGAACGGCACGCCGTGCCCGACGAGGTGCTGGAGATCCGGCGTGCCCTTTCCCTCGCACGGACCTATCTTGTGGGAAAGCCTGCGGAGGGAAACCGCGGATTCGCCGATCCGGGCCCCGTGGACGTGTACGTGACGAACACCGTTGCCCAGAACGACGGCGAGACGGTCATCCGCTGGGTGGGCGTTCCCTATCTCATCCTCTGGAAAGGTTCCCCGAGGGATGATCTTTATGTCGCGGCCCTGCACGAGTATTTTCACCACGTCCAAAGGAAGTATTTCGCCGACGACAACCGGGCGATTTTTCTCTCCGAGGCGTCGGCGGTGCTGCTGGAGCGGGAGGCGAAGGCCGCCTACGCGGCCCGGGCGGGCGTGACCGTCAAGAACTATCTGGCGGACATGAACCGCCTCAAGACCGGCCTGAACGGCCCACCTCTTCCGGGACGCCTCGAACGTCTTGGAAAGACCATCACGCTCCAGTCCATCGACGCGAAACCTTTTCAGCGCATGGGCTACGGTCTTTCCTGGTTTCTGGAGTGGCTGCTGGCGGAGGTGCGCGCCTCCGGAGGCGGCGCGTCGCCGGTGGAACAGTACCACAACTTCTTTCTCGCCTCCTGTCGCGACGCGGGAGGCGCCCAGCTTCCGGTGGAGGCCTTTGTCAAGTTCGTCGGCGGCGACAGGAAAAAACTCGGGGCGCTCTTCGCCAAATTCGTGAAGGAGGCGGTTCTGGAGGGATTTCCGAAGAACACCCTCTTCGAGAAGAAATACGGAACGTCGGCGACCCAGGAGATCACCGTCTTCGATCCGTCGGTGCCCTTGTTCGCGCCGCTTTCCTTCGACGCGACGCCGGTCGTGGAGTTCGCCGACGCGGCGATCAATCCCTGGTCGTTCCAGGCCTACGCACTCCAGCCGCCGAAGCGTCCCGCGGGAACCCCCGAGCCGCGGCTCGTTCTCTCCTTTCCCGCGGAGTGGTTCGACAAAAGCGCCACTGACGGACGCCACGTCTTTCTCCGGGAGCGAGGGAGCACCTCTCCGCGGGAACTCTCCGCCGCAGCTTCGGGGGGGAAGATCGCCGCGGCGCTCTCCTTCGATCTCCCCGTTGAACTCTGCCTGGTGGACACGGGACAGACCGGGTCGGGGTGGATCTACGACTATTCCCCCGGCAGGGCCTTTCTTCTCGAACCGCCCCTGCGCCTGAAAGGACTTTTTTCCTCCGGCACGACGCCCCAGGAGTCGGTGGTACGTCTTTCCTGGGAGGTGCCGCCGAGCGTGAAGGCCAGGCAGGAACTCTTCGCGGGCTATCTGGTGGAACTTTTCGAGGACCCGAAGGAGACGACACCCCTCTTTACGAAAAAGGTACCCCCGGAGGAGACGTCCCTGGAGGTGCCCGGAGGCATTCCCGGGCTCGGGCCGAACAAGAACGCCCTGGTCCGGGTGCGCACGCTCACCGCGGGAGATCCCTCCTTCGCGAGCGAGCCCGTGGAGACGCTCCTCCTCGCGGACGCGTCGAAGAAGATCCCCTTCTTCGAGAACCGCACCTTCTGGATGACCGCCTCGCCCCTCGGCAACGATCCGTCGGTGGTCCTGCCGCAGGTGATCCTTGCCGTCACCCCCTCGGTGTCGGGGCTTTCCGGAAACATCGACCAGAAGAGCCCCGAGTGGAAGCGCTTCACCGAACTTACCGGGCAGGTCGCCAAGGCGGGGGATTATCTCAAGGAACAGATGAAGAAAGAAATGGAAAAGATGGGGGTCACCCTGGACGAGGCGCAGATGGCGGAGGCCATGAAGATGATGCAGCTCGCCGGGGTGGGCCTGCCCGAGACGGCTCAGCAGAGCCGGGCCGTGTTGGGAAGCGGCTATCAGGAAGTCGGAAAACCCGTGACGGTCTCCGTCACGGTGTCCCTGCCGCCGATTCCGCGGATTCCCGTGGCCTTCGGGAGCGTTCTGGACAATTCCGCCCGGGCGCTCGACGCCCAGCTCAGCGTGCGGAGCTGGTTTTTCACCACCGGCACGGCGTCGAGCCCGAAGGTGGAAGGAAGCTCCGGCACGACTTCCGTGACGTGGACGCCCCAGGAGACGACGCCGGACACCTTCGGCGTGGAACTCGTCTTTACCTACGATCTGCTCTTCTTCGAGAGAGGAACGGGAAAACCCTTCGTCGACGGCGGCGTGCCGCTGCTGTACAAGGATTTTTCCGTTTCTTTTCCCGTGGGAATCTGGTTCGCGCCGCTCAAGAAACCGTGACGGCAGGCCATGGGGCTGGTTTCCCCGGAGGCGGATCTTGGCGAAGGGAAGCTCTGAAAAATGCCGCGCCGCTCTCGGAAAAATGCGATGCGAACTGCGATTGGGAGAGGGCGAATCCTACTTGATCAGGGCTTTCGAAGAGTTTGTGTCGCACCTTTCGCATCAGTGGCGGAACGCCGGCGAGGAAAAACGGCAAGGAGACGGAAGAGACATTTCGCGGGGAGGGAAGGAACATGAAGGAACCGAAAAAAGGGACCGTTCCGAGGAAGAGCATACGACGGCGACCGTGGCCTGAGAGGATTCTCCTTCTGCTCGTGGGGATGTGTTCCCTCGTCTTTTTCGCCGACGGAGTCGCCCGGAGCGTTTTCGCGGCGGAAGAGGGCGTTCCGGAGGGAATGGCGCTCCGCTGGGCGAACGCGCTCTACCTCGCGGTTCCCCGGGAATGGAAGCCCGTTGTGGAGCGGGATGGAGTGGGTTTTTTCAAAGGAATCCACCCCGATGTCGGAGCGGACGGTCCGGTGATGATGGTCATGGTGGGGCTCATGGAAGCTCCCGGAGCGGGGGGCTATAGGGCCTTTCTGGAGGATATCGAGAAGGGCGCGAAAAAGGACGACATCGCGAACTTCACGAAGCGGGAGGAGGACATCACCATCGCGGGACTTCCCGCCCTGTTCTACTCCTTTTCCGGCGACGTGCGGAAGGGAGAGGTCTCCCGCTCCGTAGGGGGAAACCTCGTGATCTGCAAGGAACCCTGGAAGGACGATAAAATGGCCGATTCTCCCCCGGCGCTTCCCGGGGATCCTCCGGCGGAACGCTTTCTTCTGGTGATGCTCGGCGGTGATGCCGCCTCCATCGAAGCGGAACGGGAGACCATCAAGCACATGCTCGGCTCTGCCCGCAGGGATGCGCCGCCGCTGCGGGAGGCGGCGCGCATGCCCTACGGCGCCGAGGGAGAGCGGTTCCGTTTCACCTTCGGCCCGACCGTGGCCGCCGACGGAGTGCTCGCCCTGGGAGATTCCAGGGCCTACAGGGTGACCCTCTTCTCGCCCGATGGGGCCGTGCTCGCCGAATGGGGTTCCAAGGGAGAGGGGGACGGCGCCTTCTCCTATCCAAGGGCGCTCGCCTTCGGGCCGGATGGGTCCGTCTACGTGGCGGACGACCGTTCCGGCTATACGGGGGACGTGCAGCGCTTCTCCAGGGACGGAAGGCTTCTCGCTCGGGTGTCCGTGGGCACCAAACTGCTCGGAGAGCAGGGAATCAACTACGTCACCCATCTGGGCGTCAGTGAACGCGGCGAGATCTTCCTCGCCGGGCAGAACTCCCTCGGCGACGGAAATTCCGCGGGGATGCTCCGCCTCTCCCCCGAGGGAAACGTCCTCTCCCGGTTTCAGGTTCCGCAGGGCTTCCGGGCCATGACGCTCCTGCCGGGAGGAAAGATCGCCCTGGCCTACGCCCCGGAGGGGGACGTCAGGGCGGAGCGCATCGCCGTCCATGCGCCCTCGGGAGAACGTCTTGCGGAATGGAGCATCTACGGAACCGGAATCGGCGGGGAGGACATTGACGAGGGAGTGTATTTCCGCCCCACCTTTCTCGCGGGAGACGCGGAAGGGCGCATCTACGCCTTTGACGACGCGGAGGAGGCACTCTGGATGTACGGGCCGGACGGGGTGTTCCTTCAGGTCGTTCCGCTAAAGAACTTTGGGATCATGGAGGGGCTTGCCGCCACACCCCGGGGAGACCTGATCCTTCAGGAAAGGCCCGGTTCCATGTCCGCCTCGCCCGCAGCGCTGGTGCGTTTCGAAAACGCCTTTCCCGCGAGGGTTCCCGACGGCGGTCTTCCCTCCGCTTTCGTGTCGCCGCCGGTCGAGACCGCTCCGCCCGTCGCCGCCGGCGGGGATGCTCCGGGCGATCCTCTGCTGGAGGAGCTGGAACGGCTTCGCAAGGCGCTGGCCCTGCGGGAGGAGGGGGCGGCGAAGGAAAAGGCCGGTGACCTCTCCGGCGCGGTGGAACTTTTCCGCGAAAGCCTGGCTCTCGCTCCCGATCCGGAGCTGGAGGCGCACGTCGCAAACCTCGAGAAGGGGCGGAAAACGTCACCGGAAAGCGCGGTCTCTCCTGCGCCTCCTTTGGTTCCTGCGGAGGCCCTCGCACGGTACGAAGAGGGAGTCGCCCTGCAGCGGGAGGGGCGCTATTACGAGGCGCTCCGCAAGTACCGCGAGAGCTTGGAGCTCAACGAGGATCCAATCCTCGCGGACTATGCGGACTCTCTGGAGCGCCTTCTCCGGGAGCGGGCGCAGAAGCTCGTGACGCGGGCCATCGCGTACCAGAAGGAGGGGCGCCTCGAGGAGGCCCTCGCGGCGTACCGAAAGAGCCTGGAAAACTACCCCGATCCGCGCATCGCCGCATACGCGGACAAACTGGAGGAGATCCTGAAGGCCCGCAAAAATCCCTGAGCGGATTCGCCTCCGTTTCCTCTGCGGCGATCGTTTCCGCCCCGTTTCCCCTCGTGCGCTTCCGGAGGGGTTCTCCCTTGCGGAGTGGAGGAGGCGGCGTGCCGCAGAGGTGCGGACGGACCGCTTCCGTCCGGAAGGAACGTGGAACTTGGAAGATGTGCCGGAAAATAGCGTTTTTGGAGTAAAATCAGAGATTGGAGTAGAATGTGGCCGTGGAAGCGGGCAGAGAAATCCGCAAGAGGACAATGAAAGGAGTGAAAGTCGTGGCAAAGAAGGGACGTCTGGAATTCGTCAAGATGAAGCAGGCGGGAGAACAGGTCGCGTGGGTCACCGCCTACGATTTCCCCACGGCGCAGTTCGTGGAGTCGGCGGGCATGGACATGATCCTCGTGGGTGACTCTCTCGGCATGATCGTCCTGGGCTACCAAGGAACCATTCCCGTTACCATGGAGGACTGCATCCGTCATTGCCAGGCCGTGCGCCGGGGTGCACCGAACACGTTCTGCGTGGGAGACATGCCCTTCCTGTCTTATCAGATCTCCGACGAGGACGCCGTGCGGAACGCGGGACGCTTCCTCAAGGAAGCGGACATGGACTGCGTGAAGCTCGAAGGAGGCCGCCGGGTCATCACCCGCATCAAGGCCATCGTGGATGCGGGCATCCTTGTCATCGGCCACATCGGCCTCACCCCCCAGAGTTCGGGTCCTCTCGGCGGCTTCAAGGCTCAGGGACGCGACGCCGCGAGCGCCCGGGACCTCATCGAGGACGCGCTGGAGATCGAAAAAGCGGGGGCTTTCGCGCTCCTGCTCGAGGCGGTTCCACCGGAACTCACTCAGTTCCTCGCGAAGAAGCTCACCATTCCCGTCTATTCCATCGGCGCGGGCGGTCCCTGCGACGGACAGCTTCTCATCTGCGGCGACATGCTGGGCTACTTCCAGGCCTTCACGCCCAAGTTCGTCAAGAAATACGCCAACGTGGCGGAGATCGAGATCAATGCCTTCAAGGAATACGTGTCCGACGTGAAGACCGGCAAGTTCCCCACGGATGACCACGTGTACCACATCCTGAAGGGCAAGGAAGATGAATTCTACGCCATGCTCAAGGAGTACGAGTAGACGGGAGCGGGAACGACAGACCGCGAAGGAGGCGGGAGGCACATCATGCGATTTGCCGAACGAGTGTTTGCCCTTCAGGGAGAGAGCGCCTTCGACGTTCTCTCGAAAGTGCAGCGCATGGAGCGGGAAGGGCGGGACGTGGTGAGCTTCGCCATCGGCGAGCCCGACTTCGACACGCCCGAGCACATCAAGGCCGCGGGCATCCGGGCCATCGAGGAGAATCACACCCATTACACCCCCTCCGCGGGCATTCTTCCTTTACGGGAGGCCGTCGCCCGTTACGTGGGGCGCACCCGCGGCATCGACGTCTCTCCCGAGGAGGTGGTGGTCACTCCCGGGGCTAAGCCGATCCTCTTCTGCGGCATTCTGTGCTGCGTCAACCCCGGCGACGAAGTGCTCACGCCGAGCCCGGGATTTCCCACCTACGAGTCGGTGATCCGCTATGCCGGAGGCGTTCCCGTTCCGTTGCCCTTCGTGGAGGAAAAGAACTTCAGCTTCGATCCCGAGACTTTCCGGCGTCTGGTGACGCCGAAAACGCGCATGGTGCTCCTCAACTTCCCTCACAATCCCACGGGAGGCGTCGCAAGCCGGGAAGACCTCGAAGCCGTCGCGGCCATCGCCCGCGAAAAGGATCTCTGGGTTCTCTCCGACGAGATCTACCGTGAGATGTCTTACGAGGGAGATGTGCCGAGCATCGCCTCCCTGCCGGGGATGAAGGAACGTACCATCATCCTCGACGGGTTCTCCAAGACCTACGCCATGACGGGGTGGCGTCTCGGCTTCGCCGTTCTCCCCCGAGAGCTTGCCGCACACGTCACCAAACTCGTCACCAACTCCGTCTCCTGCACGGCCGCCTTTGTGCAGACGGCGGGAATCGCCGCCCTCGAAGGGCCCCAGGACGCGGCCCGCAGTATGGTCGCCGAATACCGTGCCCGGCGGGATCTCCTCTGCGACGCCCTCGCCACGCTCCCCGGTGTCGTCTGCCGGAAACCCCGGGGCGCCTTTTATGCCTATGTCAACGTTACCGAGGCGTGCCGCCGCCTTGGCGTGAGCGACAGCAGGGCTTTCCAGGAAAAACTGCTGGAGGAAGCGGGCGTGGCGGTGCTTTCCCGGAACTGTTTCGGTTCGCGCACTGCCGGAGAGGACCAGGAGTACGTGCGTTTCTGCTACGCCACCTCCCGGGAGCGCATCGCCGAGGGGCTCCGCCGCATCCGGGAATTTCTCGAAAGGTGACCTCCCGTGCCCGCTCTTCCCATGAAGGAGTGCGGGCTGAACCGGAGGGGATGACGACGGAGAGGCAATGAGAGGACGGGAGTGCCGATGGCGCTCCCGTCCTTTCATTGCCTCATCCTCAAGCAACATCAGCGCGAGGCAAACGGCAAGGAATTCTGGCATTCCGACGCGGCGGGAAAACCCCTGAAAGAACTGCTTGCCTCCACGACCTTCGGTGAATCCGGCATGAGCATCGTGCTTCTCGTGAACACAGACAGAGAAAATCCCAGGCTCTTCCCTTGCTCCTTGCTTCCGGAGGCCCTCCTTCGGTCTTTCCGCTCTTGACAGGCTGCCTCTTCTCGGTGACCTTACCCTGTGAGTGCGCAAGGGTGCACCCGGGAAGAGGGGATGGACGATGGAGGTTCCGGCGAAGAAGGCAAGAGTTTTACGGGCGGCTCTGGAAACATGGCGCCGGGAGGGACGGCTTTCGGAGGAGACGGCCCGGGGCTTTGAGGCGGACATCCGGGTGATTCCCTTCGACTGGCGCGGGCTGGCCCGGTACGCTCTTTTGGCCTCGGTGCTCTGCCTGGCCATCGCGGTGGGGGCGATCCTCGCCGACGAAGTCCTGATGGAGTTTCTGCTGCGGGTGCTTGCACTTCCGCCCCTTTTCAAGTGCGTGGTGTTCTTTGTCCTGGGGGCGCTCTTCTTCGCGGCGGGAGTGCGCCGCCGCGCCCGGACCCCCGAGCGGATCTACTCCATCGAGAGCCTGTTTTTTCTCGGGGTGCTGAGCGTCGCCACGGGAATGGCCTTTCTCGGCATGTTCTTCGGGAGCGAGCGGCTCTATCCGCTGCTTCCGCTGGGCGCGGCGCTTCTCTACGGTGCGCTCGGGATCATGCTGGAGTCGAACCAGGTGTGGGCCTTTGCGCTCCTGTCCCTCGGCGGCTGGATGGGAGCCGAGACGGGTTATGTCTCCGGCTGGGGCGCCTATTATCTGGGAATGAACTATCCACTGCGCTTCGTCCTCTTCGGTGCCGTTCTCACGGGGCTCGGCTACGCCATGGGACAGCGTCCCAGGCTCGCCTTCCTCGGGACGACCACCCGCACCATGGGCTTTCTCTACCTGTTTCTCTCCCTCTGGATTCTCTCCATCTTCGGCAACTACGGTGACGCGGCGTCCTGGTTCGAGGTGCGGCAGATGGAGCTGTTCCACTGGAGCCTGCTCTTCGGCATCGTCGCGGCGGGAGCGGTCTACCGGGGGCTGAAGCGGGACGACGGGCTCGCGCGGGGGTTCGGAACGGTCTTTCTCTGTCTCAATTTCTACACGCGCTTCTTCGAGTATTTCTGGGCGCCGCTGCACAAGGCGCTCTTCTTCGCCCTCCTCGCGGCGAGCTTCTGGCTGCTCGGATCGAAGGCGGAGCGGATCTGGAGCGACCTGCGGCGGAGGCGGAGCGCCCGCTCGGAAGTATCGGAGGATCTCGACGACGCCGACGAGGAGTGACCGCCGTTTTTGGTTTATACTTGCTGCAGAGAGAAGGCCCGGACAAAAGGACGGAACGGCGGCTCGCCGCGCAAATCCGGGCGGCGTGCCCGCCGGAGCGGACAGCGTCGAAGAGTGCCGCAGGTGCTTCGGGGAAGCGGGAGTGTGCTCCGGCATCGTGTGTGTAAAGAGCTTTCCCCGCTCTCGCAACGGGAAAGACTGTTTTCCGGACGACGGGAAAGAGGTGCGTTCTCATGGGATCCGCAAGACCTTTCGTGTCCATTCCCATTCCCTATGGATCATCCTCCCTGGAGCTGGTCCTTCCCGAGGAACGAATCGCCGGGGTTCTCCGCTCCCGGGTGAATGACCTCCTCCCCGAGGCCGCCGGGGACGAACTGGTCCGCCGCGCTCTGGGGGCTCCCGTCGGGGCGCCTCGGGGCGCGGAACTCGCCCGGGGGAAAAAGCGTATCGTGGTGATCACCAGTGATCACACGCGCCCCCTGCCGAGCCGCGTCACCCTGCCGCCTCTTCTGGAGGAGCTCCGGAGGGGATCCGGTTGCGGCGACGGGGAGATCACGCTCCTCATCGCCACGGGGACGCATCGCCCCATGACGCGGGAGGAGCAGGTCGCCCGTTTCGGCGAGGAGACGCTCCGGCGCGTTCGCGTGGTGGTGCACGAGGCCACGGCGGAGGAGGAGATGGCCTCCATCGGGCGCCTTCCCTCGGGAGGTCCCTGCGAGATCAACCGCATCGCCGCCGAGGCGGATCTTCTTGTTGCGGAGGGCTTCATCGAACCCCACTTCTTCGCGGGATTCTCCGGGGGATGCAAGAGCGTGCTCCCCGGAATCGCAAGTCGTTCCTGCGTGTTGGGAAACCATTGCGCGGAGTTCATCGGCCATCCGAAGGCGAGGACGGGCATCCTGGAGGGAAATCCCCTTCAGACGGACATGCTCTTCGCGGGCGAGGCGGCTCGCCTCGCCTTCGTCCTCAACGTGGTGCTCGACAGGGACCACCATGTGGTCGCCGCCTTCGCGGGACACCGGGTGAAGGCGCATCGTGCGGGGTGCGCCTTCCTGCGCGATCTCGCGGGCGTGACCGCCGCTCCCGCGCCCGTGGTGGTCACGTCCAACGGGGGCTATCCGCTGGACCAGAACATTTACCAGGCCGTGAAGGGCATGACGGGAGGCGAGGCGGCCTGCATTCCCGGAGGTGTGATCGTTCTGTGCGCGGAGTGCCGCGACGGCAACGGCGGCGAGCGCTTCGTGGAGGAATTCCGCAACGCCTCGGGGCCGGAGGAGGTACTTGCCCGGATCGGGGCGCGGAAGCGGAACGAGACCCTTCCCGACCAGTGGGAAGCGCAGGTGCTGGCCCGGGTTCTCTCCCGCCATACCGTGGTGCTTGTCACGGAGGAGAAGAACTTCGCCGACGCCCGGACGCTGGGGTTGATTCCAGCGGCCACGCTTGAAGAGGCCATGGTCCTGGCGGAGGCGCGCATGGGTGTCGCTGCTCCCGTTCTGGTGCTTCCCGACGGCGTGGCGGTCATCGTGGAACCCGCCGGAACAACCGAGTGACCGGCGGAGGTACCCTTCGTGGCTTGATCGCCACGTAAAGATAGGGCACAATAGGGGGAGAAACACATTCTGTGAGGCTGACCCCGGAGAAGAAGAGGCTTTCACCGAAATCTTCTCTCCGGACAAGATGTGTCAAGGGAGGATGTTCAGAGATATGAAGCGAATGAGTGCAGCCCTTTTTCTGCTTTGTGCCTTGTGTTTCACCGTAGTTTTTCTGTTTTCCGAGCCTGCCGTCGCGGGAGGGTGACCGACTTGTACGGTCCGTGTGACCGAATTCACGGCGGACAAGACCGAAGGGACCGCACCGCTGAAGGTTACCTTCACCTGCAAGGCGGAAGTCACGAACGGCACCATGTGGAAGTATCAATGGAACTTCGGCGACGGAACGAGCGAGGAGACGGTGACGGATGCGCTTACGGCGACGAAGGCGCACACCTTTGCCACCGCCGGCGCCTACACGGTGCGGGTGACCGCCCGGAGCACGTCGAACTCCGTCGATTCGAAGATCCTCACCGTAACCGTCAACGCGGTGCCCACACCGACGATCTCGGGTTCTCCCACGCCGTCCCCCTCCGCATCTCCCTCTCCCACGGAAGGGGCGGGTGGATCGGGCGGCGGCTGCAACGCAGGGGGCGGGACGCTTCCGGCTCTGGCTCTTCTTGTTCCGGCGTTTTTCCTGTTCCGACGCAAGGGATGACCTCTTAAAGGCCTCGGAAAAAACGCAGTGACGGACGCTCCTTTTGCGAAGAATCCGGCCCGGGCGGCCGGATTCTTCGCGCTTTCGGAGCCGGAGGAGCCGGACGGAAGGGGCGAACGGAGTCGCTCTGAGATATAATCCATTTCAGAAGAACTGCGCTCAGAGGGACATGCGGTCGCTTCGGGAGGCGGAACGCTCTCCGAAGCGGAGGGGAGGCGATTTCTCGTGAGAAGAACCAGAACGGCGCCTTGTTCCCGCTCTTTTTGTCCTCACACGCTTTTCCCCTTCTTGTTGTGTTCGGTGTCGAAACGTGTTTCCAGATTCTTCTTTCCTCTTTTTCCCTTCTTCTTTTGTTTCGCCTTTCTTGCGATCCTCTTTGCCGCGTTCCCCTCGGAGGGGCTCGCCCGGACGGAGCTGCTCTCTCTCGACGCCCAGGTCCGGAATGCCCACGTCACCGCGATGCGTCTCGCGGCGCTGCGGAACCGAGTGCTCGACCTCGTCTATCGGGGGCGGTACGACGAAGCCCTCGACGAGGCCGGAGGGTTTCTCCTCGTGACCTCCGCCATGGCCTGGCCGGCGGAACGGGTGGAGTACGCGCTCGCCGCCGGCTACATCGCCTCCCGGCGCGGCGACGACGAGCAGGCGCTGGCCCTGGTGGAACGTGCCCGGGAGCTGCTTCGCGCCTCCGGAAGCACCCCGGAAGAGATGCCGGAAACGTTGCGTTCCCTTCGGACGGTGCAGGAAATCCGCATGCTGGACGGCTTGATCCGTGCCTTCCAGGGAGTTTCCCGCTGGGACGCTGCCTCGACGACGCTGGAGGAGCTGAGAGCCCTGGCGGAGCGGACCGGAAGCGACTATGGCAAGGCGCTAGTCGCCCTTTCCGGAGGCGTTGCGGCCTACCGCGAGGGGCGCCACGCCGAGGCGGAGACGCTGTGGCAGGAGGCGTTCAGGCGCGGCATGGCTTTGTTGGAACGAGACGCCTCCCGGAGCACCTTGGAGGAGATGCCGGGAAATCCGGAGATTCCGGGGCTCGCGGCGAATCATCTGGCCCGTCTCTCCATGGGTGTGGAGGATCCTGCCCGGACGCGGGAACGTTTTCGCGTCGCCCTCGAGATCTCCCTAGGCGTTCCCTCTCCCTGGCTCGAGTTTGTTGTGCGGCTCAACCGGGCGGAATTTCTGGACCGCTACGCCTTCGAGGCTGAGGAATCCCTGGCCGATCTGGAGCGCTGTGAGGCGCTCGCGGTCTCTTTGGGTCTTTCGTCGCAGCGTCTCTGGGTGTGGAACAATCTGGCGGTCTTTTTTCTGTCCCGGGGCGAGTACGGCCGGGCCAAGGAGGAACTCGACCGGGCGCTGCGTTTTCAGATGTCTCCCGCGGTTCCGGAGGATGTGGGGGTGTACGTGAACGCGGGAACGCTCGCTCTTGCCACCGGAGAGGAGCAGGAGGCGGAGCGCGCCTTCCGCCGTGCCCTTGAACTCGCGCAGGAGCGGGGGGACCGCCGCACCGAGGCGGGGATCCTGGTCAATCTCGGGATTCTGGCCCGCAGGGGAGGACAGCTCGAAGAGGCGAAGACGCACTTCGGCAGAGCCCTCGACGGCTATCACGCCCTGGGTATGGAACGGGAAGCGACGGATCTCATGGTGAACATGGCGAACCTGGGCATCGCCGCGGAGGATTGGGAGCTTGCGGAACGCGCTCTGGACGTGGCCGCCGAGGGCTATGCGGAGGTGAATGACGTCGCGGGTCTCGCCCTGGTGACATCCAATAGCGGTTTTGTTCGTCTCCGACAGGGGCGTTTCGCCGAGAGCGCGACCCGCTTCGAAGAGGCCCTCACTCTGGCGAGGCGGGTGGAGGATGCACCCCTCGTCTTCGCCGCCCTGCACGGACTCGCCCGGGCCAGGGTGGCCCTGGGGGACGGCGAGGCGGCTCTCGGGCTGCTTCGGGAGGCAGTGGATCTTCTGGAGACCGTCCGCGCCCGCTTCGCCTCGGTGGAACAGCGCGTCGCCTTTCTGGAGCATCGTTACGACGCCTACGATCTTCTCGTGGACCTCCTCGTCGAACGGGGGGAGGTGGAGGAAGCCTTTTCCGTGTCGGAACGCATGAAGGCAAGGTCGTTCCTCGACGTGGCGGGAGGGGGACAGGTGGAACTCCGGGAGACGGACCGGGAACTCTATGAGGCCCTCGCCGCCCTTGAGGGTGAACTGGAGCGCCTTGCCGCGAAGAGGAGCGCCCTCCTCGCCGAAGGAACTCCGGACGAGGGGAGGCGGCTTGCGCTGGAGCGGATCGAGCGCAAGGCCGCGGAACTCCGGGAGAAGCTCGCATCCCTGCGAAGCCGAGTGGCCCTCGCGTCGCCGGAGCTGGCCGCCCTCTCCGCTCCCGCACCTCCGCCTCCGGCGGAAATGCGGCGTCTTCTCCCTCCGGGCGTGCTCGTGGTGAGCTACCACCTGCTGCCGTCACGGACCCTCGCATTTCTCGTCACCCGGGACGGAGTGCGGTGCGTGCCGCTGCCCCTTCTTTCGCGGCAGGCCGTGGAAGACGCGGTGAACGCCGCGCTGCCCTCCCTGCGGACTCCCGAGGCGGAGCCTCCTTTCCTTGAGCTTTCCCGCCTCTATCTGGGGCTCGTGGCACCCCTGGAGAACGTTCTGTACACGGCGCCGCACGTGGTGGTGATCCCCCAGGGCATTCTCGCCGCCATTCCCTTCCAGACGTTCTGGACCGGAACGGACTATCTCCTGCAGCGGGCGGCTCTTTCCTACGCGCCTTCTCTCGGCATCTACACCCTGCTCGTCGCCCGGAGAAACTCGGAGGCGACGAGGTCGAGACCGTTGCGCTTTCTCGGCTTCGGCAATCCCGTCTTTTCCGACGGCTCTCTTGCGCCGCTTCCCTTCGCGGAGCAGGAAGTCCTCGAGGTGGCACCCCTCTTTTCCGCCTCGGAAATCTTCTTCGGCGCCGATGCGACGGAAACACGCCTTTTCGCAAAAGCCGCCGGTTTCGACGTGGTGCATCTGTCCACCCATGCCATGGCCGACGGGAGGCGCCCCCTGAACAGCACGATCTACCTCGCCGCCGACGGCGAGAACGACGGGGAGCTGCGGGCATCGGAAGTCTTCCGCCTGCCGCTTTCCGCCGACTGCGTCGTCCTGAGCGCCTGCGAGACCGGCCTGGGGCGACTGAGTCATGCCGAGGGGCTCATCGGTTTTTCCCGCTCCTTTTTCCACGCGGGAACATCGTCCCTGCTCGCGAGTCTCTGGAGCGTCTTCGACGCATCCACGAAGGATCTCTTCGTGCTCTTCTACAACAACTGGCTCTCCGGGGACACCAAATCCCAGGCGCTTCGGAAGGCCCAGGTGACGCTTCTGGAGCGTCTGCCGCACCCCGTGTTCTGGGCTCCCTTCGTTCTTTTGGGGGAGGAACGATAAAAAAAGCGACGGAAGGAAAGGGAGACGTATTCCCGGGGCGAAGGGGCCCCCGGTACGAAGGAGGCGTGATCATGGACGGAAGAAAACTGCTGTCGTTGTTCCTGCTGGCGTACTGCCTGGCCGTTTCCATCGGCGTTGCAGAGGGTGCGGACATCGACATCACGCTCCCTCCGGGATGGAATGCCCTGGAGCCGACCCGGGACGAAGTGGCTCTGTGCGAACTTCGGGACGACAAGGACCGGGCGGTGGTGCTCCTCCGTCTCCGACGCATCGATTTCGGCTCCCCCGAGGAGGCGGAGGGATTCGCGGACTATCTCCGCAACAAGGCCCGCTACGATGAAAGCACCACGCTGCTGAAGAATAGCGACGGCACCCTCGCGGGATATCCTTCCATCGTGCATCAGGTGGTGGAAAAGACTCCCGAGGGCACTCTCCAGCGGGAGATGTCCTATCTTCGCCTGGAATCCTCCTGGTACGTCTTCGAGTTCTCCACGCTGCCGGAGGATTTCGGGAGATTGCGTGACCGCTTTGCCGAGTTCCTCCGGGGCGTGCGCATCACCGCGTCCGGAGGGGTCGTTTCTTCTCCGGCGGCGTCCCCCGGTGCGGAAAGCACGGGAACCCAGGCTCTTCAGGCCGGGCCGGCTTCCCCGGTGGTCGTCCGGGAGGGAGCGCTGGCCTTCGAGGTCCCCCGGGAGTGGAGTGCCGTGCCGCCCTCCGATCCGTCCGCAAGCGCCTACTTTGTCCTTCGCGAGGGCAGCGGAGCCCGGGCGGAATTCCTGTTCTACCGGGAGGAATTTCCCTCCCCCGTGACCCTCGACACCTATTTCCAGGCGGTCGAGTCGGAGGGGCAGAACAGCTTCAAGAGCTACCGGCGCCTGGATCTCAAAAGGACATCTCTTGCGGGGCTGGAGGCGCTGCGGCTGGAGTTTCTTTTCACCGTGGAGGGCAACCCCGCACAGCTCAAGGGGCTTTTTTACGCGGTGGTGACGGAGACGGAGACGGAGGGGTACGGGTTTCTCTTCGACGCCGCCTCCTCGGACTTTGACGCACTTCTTCCCGCTTTCGAACGAATCCTGGCGAGCGTGCGCCGTGAGACCGCCGGGGCTTCCTCTCCAGCGGGAGCACACCTCGTGCATCAGGATCCGGCAGGCCTCTTCGCCGCGCCGCTTCCTTCGGGAGCGACGGTCGTGCGTCCCATCGAAGGCGGTACGCTCTATCGTCTTCCCGGAGGCGAGGAATTCCAGCTTTTTGCCGTGAAGGACGAGGCGACGGCGGAAGAGGTCAGGGCCAAGGTCGCCGAGGGCAAACGCGCCCACGGCAGTTCCGTGGTACAGGCCCGGGGGCGGCAGGCTCAGGTCTTTCTCTACTCGTCGCCGGATGCCGCGGGGGTGTCCAGGGCGACGGTGGTCGTCCGTTTTGCCGCAAGCGGGGTGCTCCTCGTGGTCACGCTTCCTGCGGCGGAATACGGCAAGGCCCAGGAGTGGCTCCTGCCGTTCATCAAGGGGTTCTCGTTCCGGTAGGTTGCATCGGTTACAATGGTCCCCCCTCGTCGCCTGCGGTTTCGAGGCGGGGCGGGTGTGCTCGTCGGCCTGTGCCGCAGAAGGAATGTCCGCGCCGGAGGATGTCCTCTGTCGCGGTTCGGAGGTGATTTCGTGAAACGCGGAATAGTGTCGGTGTTCCTGGCGGTGCTTTTGGGCATGTGTGTCCCGGGGTGTTCCTTCGGGAACGGGTTGATGGTGATCGGGACGGACCCTCCCTCCGGGTCGGGAAACGTGTCCCCGGAACTGCGGGAGATCCGCATCCGGTTCAGCGCTCCCGTGAAGCGGAACAGTTGGTCCCTCGTCTCGGAGAGCGCCGGAACGTTTCCCGAACTGCTCGGCGATCCACGTTTCGAGAGGGATCCGTCGGGAACCGCCGAAGGGGTCTCCGTGTGCGTGCTGCCCGTGCGCCTTCTTCCGGGGACCACCTATGCGCTGGGGGTGAACAGCCAGGGGAGGCGTGGATTCCGAAGTGCCTCCGACGAGGCGGACGTGTGTGCTCCCTTCGTGCTGGTCTTCCGTACCGCCGCGTCGGGGGAGGCGCCGCCTGAAAGCACCCCTTCGGCGACGGTTTCCCCTGCGTCGCCGGACCGTAGTTCCGCCTCCGGTGCGGGGGTACTCTTTCTCTCCGGCGTCGGACGCGGCATCACGCCGCCCTCGCCGCCGGAAGTCAAGAAGCCGGATCTTCCTCCCGTGTCCGGAAGGTGGCTCTACCGGGACGAGGGAATGGATATCGAGCTGGAACTCCTCGCCGACGGAACCTATCGGCACGAGCTGCGGAGCGCCTCGGGAACCGAACAGACCAGAGGACGGTACACCTTCGAGAAAGGGGTGCTCCACATCCGTCCCGACGGCGAGGCTCCCTTCCGCCTCAGCTGCCGGATCGTGGGGGAATCCCTGGAGATCCGGGACGACGAAGGGCACACCTACCTGTTTGTTCGGCAGACGAGCCCCGCCGGTGCACATGATGCCGCTCCCCCGGCAATTCCCCTCTCCGGGGATGCCCCGGGTGTCCCCGGCAAGGAAGACCGCCGTCTCTTCGAGCCCTACACGGACCGGACGGAAAAGGCGTTTTCGCTCCTGCTTCCCGAGGGGTGGAGCGTCGCCGGAGGTGTGGCGCGGAAGAGCCTTGTTCCTCAGGAGGGGATCTCCCGGCTTCTGGAGGAAGAACTGGATTTCACCGTCCGGAGCGATGCTCCGGGGACGGCGGAGATGCACTGGGTCTCTCCAACGCTCTACGTGGACATGCGCGTCGCGCCCGTGGAGGGCGCGTTTCCTCCCGGGGCCGCCTATCACGGCATGACGGTCTTTCCCTATGTCGCGCCGGGGGATTTTCTCCTGCAGACGCTCTTTCCCGAACTGCGCCCCGGTGCGACGAACCTGCAGGTGGTGGAGGAGCGTGCGCTGCCCGCACTCGCCGCGTCGTTCCGGCTCTTCTTCGAGAAACATCTCCTGCCCTGTCTTCCTGTTCCTCTGGATTTTCGCTACGAGGCGACGCTCCTCACCGTGACCTACGACGAAGAGGGCGTCCGCTACCGGGAAAAGCTCGCCACGGTCCTGGAGAACCGCGGTCCCCTTTCGGCGGGCCAATGGTGTGACCGCTTCACGCTGACGGTCCGCTTTCCCGAGGGAGAGGAGGCGCGTTGGGCGCCTCTGTTCGGGGTGGTGGCGGATTCGCTGCGCATGTCTCCCGCGTGGGTCTCCGGAGAGGTGAAGCGATGGATCGAGAGAGGAGAGCTTCTCGGGGAGAGGAAGGCCGAACTCCGGGAGTTCGAACGAGCATTGGCGGAAGTGAGACGGAGGGCCGGAGAGAGCCTGGTGGACGACATGTTTCTCTCCCTCTCCGGGCAGGAGACATACCGCAATCCCTTCTCGGGAGAGGCGGAGACCGGATCGAACCAGTGGCACTTCCGGTGGCGGAACAGGGCTGGTTCCGTGGTCTACACGGACAAGTCCGACTACGATCCGAATCGGGATCCGTCCCTTTCCGGCGGAGAGTACCGCAGGAGCACTCTTCTTCAGTAGCTCTTTCGACGAGGACGCGATGGTGCAAGAAACACGTGAAAGCCGCGAAGCGGCATGGACACGAACCAGTCTCCGATAGTTGCTATTTCCGGAAACAAAGGGTGTTCCCTTCGAGAGGTCGTTTCGAAGGAGGGCGTGTAAGGGGGAATCATCTTGGAACGTCTTTTCGTCTCGCCGTTGTTGTCAAGTCCTCTCACGTGGATCGCTTCGGGAGTGCTTCTGGGGGTGGTGGCGCTTCTTGGTTTCCGGTGGCTCCGTCGTTGCCGCGCAAGGGATATGGTCTTCGATCTGGACCCCTATACGATTCTCAACAAACGCCGTGCCAAGGGATTTCTCACGTCGGGGGAATACGAGGAAATGCGGCGGCGCGTCGCCTCGTACAGCGCCGCCATGGTGTCCCTCGATGACGCGTCCCGGGAGGATGCGCTTTTCTGTCTCAAACGCTATGCCAACGGAGATCTGCACGAGGAGGACCTTCTGAAGGAACCGATACTGCAAAACCTCCGCCGGGAATCCTGAGATCTCCGGGAAAAACTCCGGCGCACGTGCGGAATGAAGGGAGGCGCCTTCGGTCACCGTGTGGGCGGTTCCGCCTGGTCGTTCCAAGCTGTTTTCGGTAGGGGCGGGGTTGTTGCAGGGGGGCCGTCCCGTCTCCGGCGGCACACAACCTCCTTGGACAGACGCAGAAGACCGCAAGCGGCCGCAACATCCAGCTCATTCGTGCTACGCCGCAAGAGATGAGGCGCCAGACTCCTCGACGAGATTCGCATCTCAAGGCTACACTCGGCGACTCTCAACCTGCATGTCCTTGGTATCACCACAACTCTTCGGGCTTTTTCCGCTCCCAGCTGCGACAACTTTATGCGAGGAGGAAACGTGATGGAAAGGAACACGTCTGCTCTTTTTTGGCGCATGCTCGACGTCGTCGAGAAAGATATCGTGCCCCTCACGTGGGAGGGGGTGCGTCAGGGACACAAGGTCTTCGGCGCGGCGGTGCTCCGGGCGGACGATCTCTCCCTGGTTCTGGCGGGAACGAACCACGAGGCGGAATGTCCTCTCTGGCACGGAGAGGTGTGGACCATCAAGGAATTCTTCGCTCCTTCTCCGGCGGGTCATCCTTCTGTGCCGCGGCCGGCTCCCGAGGAATGCCTCTTCCTCTCCACCCACGAACCCTGTTCCATGTGTCTTTCCGCGCTCGCATGGTCGGGGTTTCCCCGGGTCTACTTTCTGTTCGGCTACGAGCGCACCAGGGCGGACTTCCAGATTCCCCACGATCTGCGGATCCTGGAGGAGATCTTCGACTGCCCGAGTCCTCGACGGAAGAGTTCCTTCCTCGAACTGTTTTCCCTGGAGGAGATGATTCCCTCTCTGGCGAATCCCGGGGAGGCGCAGGCCCGCTTCGAGAGGCTCCGCGCCGTCTATCTGGAGCTCTCGGAGACCTATCAGGCGACGAAGGAGAAGAGTTCCGTCATCGCCCGAAAGTGAGTCTCCGTCGTCCCGCTCTTGACAGACCTGAAGGTGGGGGCATAAGATGTTTTTAGTTAGAAGCCTCTAACAGGAAGGAGGCGGAACATGTCCATATCGGCCCGCATCGAAGACTACATGGAAGAAATTTTCTCCCTCGAAATCGAAGGACGAAAGGCCACGGTGACGGAGCTTGCGTCGCGCCTCGGCGTCACCAAAGCCACGGTGGTCTCGGCGGTGCGGCGGCTCGTCGCCGCCTGTCTGCTGGAACACGAGCCCTACGGAGCACTCCATCTCACCGAGGCCGGTCGGGAAAGGGCGCTTCGCATTTACCGGCGCCACGAGCATCTCTCGTTTCTCTTCGCCGAGATCCTCGGCATCGAGAAGGAGAAGGCCGTGGACATGGCCTGTGCCCTGGAGCACGCGGTGGACGAGGAATCAGAGATGCGCCTCCTCGCCTTCGCGGATTTTGTCTTTCAGGCTAGACGGCAGGGACTTCCCTGGGTGGAGGATCTCCTCGCCGCCACGCGGGATACGTGTCGCCTCCCCCGTCCTCTCGTGATGATTCCCGAGAACGGAAAGGGTGTCGTGGCGAGGGTCACCGCGGGCGGATTGCTGCGAAAGCGTCTTCTCGAAATGGGGCTCGTTCCGGGGTCCCTGGTGGAGTATCTGGGAACGGCGCCGCTTGGAGACCCTCTTCATGTGCGGGTTCACGGAACGGACATCTCGCTTCGCCGGGACGAGGCCACCACCGTGTGGGTCTGCCCCTGTCGCGAGGAGTCCGGTGAGAAGGAAGGATGTGCGCCATGTGTCCGGTAGAATGCGTTCGTGAAGGTTCCGCGGTCGAAATCGTGCGTCTTGCGGGAGGCGAGAGGTTCTGCCGCCGCCTCGCCGAAATCGGTGTGGTGCCCGGCGCGAGGGTCAGGGTGGTGCGCAATGCCGGAGGAGGCATTCTTCTCGGCGTGGGCGATGCACGCTACGCCCTCGGAGAGGGTATGTGCGGACGAATTTTCGTGCAGGAGGTGCCTGAAGGCGCGGCAGTCTGACGTCTGAACGCGCCTTTCCGGGACCATGCGCCTTTCCGGCGCCGCAAGGAAGGGTGCTCCGGAGTTTCCGGGACGAGAAAAACCCTGAAGAACAAAGGAACTTCTGAATAAGGCTGCGTCAGCTCCACAGAGCGCCTCGCAGAGCCTGATGCGATTCGGGTCAGGAGCAAGCGAAAGGTTTTTACAGCGCTTCCCAAAGAGAGTATTTCCCCGGATGGGGACACTCTTTTCCCGGACAAGACAAGAGTTTGTTTTCTCTAACAAAGATGCGTCTGCCCGGATGGATCTCTGTTTTGGTTGCCGAGGGAAAAGGATGGATGTGTCCGCACCAAAGGGGCACGTGTGGCCCCAGGTTGGTTTGTTTTGTCTAACTTTTTTGGGGTCGCGAACATGTTGTCAAAAAAAGCAGGGGGGAACGGCAATGAGTGAGCAGTGTCAGGCTCCGCAGTCTCTTGACACGGTGGAGCCCGGAAAGTCCTGTGTCGTCATCAAGGTTGAGGGTGAGGGCGCGCTCCGCAAGCGTGTTCTGGATATGGGGATCGTTCCGGGAACGACCCTTCGGGTGGAGCGGAAGGCGCCTCTCGCGGATCCCGTTGCGGTGTGGTTCCGCGGGTACGAGCTGAGTCTCCGTCTCGACGAGGCGAAGGTAGTGTTGGTCAGGATCGCCGGAGGCGGGTGTTCCTGCTGCTCCGGCTGCGGGGGGAGGTGACCGCCGTGGGTGCGGTGATCGCCCTGGCGGGCAACCCGAACACGGGAAAAACGAGTCTCTTCAACCGGCTGACCGGTTCCCGGGCCTCCGTCGGCAACTGGCCCGGCGTGACGGTGGAGCGCAAGGAGGGAACCATGCGCGTCGGCGGCGAGGAACTCACCGTCGTCGATCTGCCCGGCATCTACAGCCTCGGTGCCGCCTCCGTGGACGAGCAGATTGCGGCGGAGTTCATTCTCCGCGACCGTCCCGACGTGGCGGTGGTGGTGGTGGACGCGTCGAACCTGGAGCGCAGTCTCTATCTGGTGGTGCAGCTCCTCGAAATGGGACAGCCCGCCGTGGTGGCCCTCAACATGGTGGACGCCGCGGACTCCCGGGGAATCCAGGTGGATGTGACCGCTCTGGAGCGGTTGCTCGGTGTTCCGGTGGTCCCGACGGTGGCCACCTCCGGCGAGGGAGTCGAGGGACTCAAGGCCCGCGTCGTCGCCCGTCTCGCCGCGCTGCGCGGTGAGGGTTCCTCCGGTGAGGGGCGCAGGGATTTCGTCGTTCCCTACGGAGAGCGGGTGGAGCGGGTGCTTCGGCGTCTTGAAGAGGCCCTGTCGGGCTTGGGAATTACCCTTCCCGGTGCGTCGCCGAGGCTTGCGGCGGTGAAACTCGCCGAGGGGGACACGCTCTTCTTGAGCGCCCTGGCGAAAAACCTGCATGCTCCGGAATTCGAGGAGGTTCTTCAGGGCGAGAGCGACCGCCTCGAGAAGGAGCTGGGCTACGATCTCCAGACCGCGGTGATCGAGCGCCGCTGGGGATTCCTCTCCGGTGTGGCCGCCGAAGCGGTGCGGCGGGATCTTTCCATCGCGGAACGGCTTTCCCTCTCGGACCGCATCGACCGCGTCGTCACGCACCGCCTTCTGGGGCTTCCCCTCTTCCTGGGGATCACCTGGCTGGTGTTCACCCTCACGTATCTTCTGGGCGACCCCGCGGCGGATTTCCTGGACGGAGCCATCGGCTCCCTCGGAGAGTGGCTGGGAGGGGTTCTCGCGTCCATGGGTGCGTCGGATCTGCTCCAGTCCTTCGTGATGGACGGCGTGGTGGGAGGTGTGGGCTCCGTGGTGGTTTTCTTTCCCCACATCTTCCTCCTCTTCGTCTTCATCGCCGCACTGGAGGATTCGGGGTACATGGCCCGGGGTGCCTTCGTGATGGACCGGATCATGCACTTCCTCGGGCTGCACGGCAAGAGCTTCATCCCCATGCTCCTTGGATTCGGCTGCAACGTGCCCTCCATCATGTCCACGCGCATTCTGGACCGTCCCCGGGACCGGATGATCACCCTCCTGGTGCTTCCCTTCATGAGCTGTTCCGCCCGCCTTCCCGTGTACGTTCTCTTCGCGGGGGTCTTCTTCGGCGAGCGGGCGCCGCTGGCCGTCTTCTCCCTCTACGTGCTGGGAATTCTCGTGGCGGTCGCGGCGGCGAAAATCCTGGGGAGCACCCTGTTCAAGGGGGAAAGCTCCCACCTGGTGATGGAACTGCCCCCCTACCACCTGCCCACCCTGAGGGGTGTGTTCCGTTCCGCCTGGGAACGGGGAGCCATGTTCCTGAAGAAGGCGGGAACCTTCATCTTCGCCGCGGTGATCCTCGTCTGGGCCGGGGCGAACCTGCCCCTCGGCGTGGAATATGCCTCTCAGGAAAGTCTTGTGGGACGCCTGGGATCTGCCGTGGCCCCCTTGCTGGAGCCCGCAGGCTTCGGTTCGTGGCAGGCCGGTGTGGCTCTGGTCTTCGGTCTTCTCGCCAAGGAGGTCGTGGTGGGCACCTTCGGCACGCTCCTCGGCGTGTGCGAGGAGGGAATCGCCGCCGTGCTGCCCCAGTTCTTCACGCCTCTCGCAGCCTACGCGTTTCTGGTGATGACCCTGCTCTACATCCCCTGCGTTGCGGTCATCGCCGCCTTCAAGCGGGAGACCAACAGTTGGAAGTGGACGGGATTCCTCGTCCTCTACACGACGCTTCTCGCCTACGGTGCGGCGGTCCTGGTCTATCAGGGAGGGCGGCTCCTGGGGTTGGGATAGCGTGGTGACAGACAGGGCGCGGAAGAAGACGGAAGAACGACGAAAGCAAAGGCCCCCCTCTGAAAGGGGGGCCTTTGTGTGCGACGCGAGAGGCTCTTTTTTCGCACGACGCGAAGGCGGGATCTCGCCGGAGAAAGTCGTCGCCGCGACAAGAGGGCGTTGCCGTCCGGGCCTGCGCGCATCTACGAAGCGCTTCAGCCGCCCTTGCGCACTTCCTTCGCCCAGGAGTCCTTGAGGGAGACGGTGCGGTTGAAGACCGGACATTCCGGCGTCGAATCGGGATCGACGCAGAAATAACCCTGGCGGAGAAACTGGAAGCGTGTCTCCGGGTCGGCATTCTTCAGGAGCGGCTCTCCGAAGGAACGGCAAACCACGAGAGAATCCGGATTGAGGTAATCCCTGAAGTTCTTGCCTTCCTCCAGGTTCGACATGTCCTTTCTCGTGAAGAGGCGGTCGTAAAGGCGCACTTCCAGGGGAACGGCATGGCGTGCCGAGACCCAGTGGAGCGTTCCCTTGACCTTGCGGCCGTCCGGCGCGTCACCGCCCCGGGTGGCGGGGTCGTAGGTGCAGTGCAGCTCCGTCACGTTGCCCTCCGCATCCTTGATCACGTCCCGGCAGGTGACGAGATAGGCGTGCTTGAGCCGCACCTCCTTGCCCGGGGAAAGACGGAAGAATCCCTTGGGAGGCACTTCCTCGAAGTCGTCCCGTTCGATCCAGAGTTCGCGGCAGAAGGGAACGGTCCGGCTTCCCGCGGAGGGATCCTCGGGGTTGTTGCCCGCCTCGAATTCCTCCACCTGATCCTCGGGATAGTTGGTGAGCACCATCTTGAGGGGACGGAGCACCGTCATGACGCGCTGCGCTGTGGCGTTGAGCTCGTCCCGGAGGATCGACTCCAGGTACTCCGCCTCCACCATGCTGTTCGCCTTGGCCACGCCGACCAGGGCGCAGAAACGGCGGATCGCCGAGGGCGTGTAGCCCCGGCGGCGCAAGCCGCTGATGGTGGGGAGGCGTGGGTCGTCCCAGCCGTGCACGAGCCCTGTGGTGACCAGTTCCAGAAGGTAGCGCTTGCTCATCACCGTGTAGGTGAGGTTCAGACGGGCGAATTCGTACTGGTGCGGCCTCGACGGTACGGAAACGTTGTCCAGGAGCCAGTCGTAGAGGGGGCGATGATCCTCGAACTCCAGGGTGCAGATGGAGTGGGTCACGCCCTCGATGGCGTCCTCGTAGCCGTGGGCGAAGTCGTACATGGGGTAGATGCACCAGTCGTCCCCCGTGCGGTGGTGTGCCACGTGGAGAATCCGGTAGAGCACGGGATCGCGCATGTTCAGGTTCGGGTGGGCCATGTCGATCTTCGCCCGGAGAACGCACTCGCCGTCGGCGAAGTCTCCGGTGCGCATCTTCTCGAAGAGCGCCAGGTTCTCCTCCGCGGAGGTGTTGCGATAGGGCGAATCCGTGCCCGGTTCCGTGAGGGTGCCCCGATTTTTTCGGATCGCCTCGGGAGTCTGGAAGTCCACGTAGGCCTTGCCCGCCCGGATCAGCTCCAGAGCCCATTCGTAGAACCGGGCGAAGTAGTCCGACGCGTAGGCGAGCTTCGCCCAGGATGCCCCGAGCCACGCCACGTCGCGTTTGATGGCCTCCACGTATTCCGTCTCTTCCTTCGTGGGGTTCGTGTCGTCGAAGCGGAGGTTGCATTCTCCGCCGAACCGTTCCGCCAGGCCGAAGTTGAGACAGATGGATTTGGCGTGGCCGATGTGCAGGTGTCCGTTCGGTTCCGGAGGAAAGCGGGTGATGATCTTCGTCACTCTTCCGGAGGAAAGGTCATCGGTGATGATGCGTTCCAGGAAGTTCGGCTCCCGGGAAACGCCCGCGTCGAACAGGCCGTCCGTGCGTCTTTCTGCGTCTCTCACATCCATGGCAATTCCGGAGGACGCACTGCGCCTCCGTTTCACACTCCTTCGCCGGGGAATCGTTCGTGTCGCGAGCGGCGGGCTACCTCGGAGGAGGACACCCCCCACCGTTTCGCTTTCTTTTGTATGTCGCCTATTTTTGCACGACCGGGACGAAAGAACAATGCGCTTTCCCTTCCGGAGATGTTTTTCCGGGAGAGGAAGGGAGAAGGCGGTGCATCACGCCTCGCCCGGAGTGAAAGTGCGCAGCGCCCGGGCGAGGCGGAGCGCCCCCTCCTCGGCCATTTCGGGGGTGACCTTGGCGAAGGAGAAGCGGATCGTGTCGAGGCCCTTGCCTTTCTCGGGAAAGAAGATCGTGCCCGGAATGATGCCGATCTTCTCTGCCTCCACGGCGAAGCGGGCGAAACGGACCATGTCGTTCAGTCCGGGAATGCGCCCCCAGAGAAAAAAGCCTCCCTCGGGAATGTCGAAGGAGAGCCCCGACGGAACCACGTGCCGTTCGAGGGCGCTCACGAGAGCGTTCCTTCGGGTCCTGTAGGCATCCTGAAGGCGTCCGAGATGGGTGTCCAGGGACCGGTTCTTCAGAAAATCGAAGAGTGCATACTGTATGGTGGCGGGCAGACTGATTTCGTTGGCGACTCGGAGAAAGGCCAGTTTGGAAATGACCTCGGAGGGGGCCACCGTCCAGCCGCAACGGACGCCGGGGGCAACGATTTTGGAAAAACTGCCCAGGTAGAGCACCCGGGCGTCATCGCCGGCGAGGCTGAGATAGCTTTCGGGTGCCCTTCCTTCGTACCGGAGGTGGTGGTACGGGTCGTCCTCCAGAATGATCACGTCGAATTTTCTGCAGAGTTCCAGAACCTTCCGGCGTCTCTCGATGGAGGTTGTGCAGCCGGTCGGATTCTGGAAGGAGACGATGGTGTAGAGGAATTTCACTCTGTTTTGGTTGAGAACGTCCTCCAGCGAGGTGGGAAGGATACCGTCCTTGTCGACGGCGACGGGAGCAAAACGAGCTCCCTGTTTCACGAAGGTAAGGATGGCCTCGGGATAGGTGGGGCTCTCCAGGGCGATGCAATCCCCTTCGTCGATGAGAGCTTCCGCGGCGAGGCTGATGCCTTCCTGAGAGCCGTTGGTGAGAAGCACGTTTTCGGCGGTGACCCATTTCGGAAGAAGTCCGTCGGCGTGCATCCACGCCGCGATCCATTCCCGGAGTTCGAGAAGTCCTTCGTTGTGGGGGTAGTAACTGAAGAGAGCGGGATCCTTGAAAGCCTTCAGGACGGACGTCGAGAGTTCCTCCAGAGGAAAAAGCTCTGCCGAGGGTTCTCCCGCAGTGAAGGAAATCGCCTTGTGCTCCACCACGAGTCTGATCATCTCGGCGATGAGGGAGGAATGGAGGCGCTCCCTGGCCATGGTGCTGAAATGAGTGTTCCAGTTCACGGACATGATTTGAACCGCCTTTCCGACAAGTTTTTCGCAGGATCGCGTTTGTCCCGGGGTGTTTTCCCGGTCGCCTTTGAGTATTCGGTCGGTCGCCGTTCGATGCGTATCCGGAATCGGCGGGTCACTCCTCCGTCTTCGCATGCCGGGCGAGTGTGTCTCGTGAGGTTCTTACGGAGACATTTCCGCCTCCCGTCTCATGTCCACGGAACGATCTTTCCGGGATTGAGGATGTTGTGCGGGTCGAAAGCCAGTTTGACCCTCCGGATGAGCGCCATCTGGGCTTCGTCGAGAAAGAGGGACACGTCCTCCCGCCGCTTGAGCCCCACGCCGTGCTCTCCCGTGAGCGTTCCTCCCAGGGCCTTCACGATGGGGTAGAGTTCCTGCTGCAGCGCCGCAAGGCGCCGCTTCCAATCCGGAGGCGTGCCTCCGGAAAAGAAGATGGTGGCGTGGAGATTGCCGTCCCCCACGTGCCCCATGGTCTGCGGCACCGTGCCGTGGCGTGCGCAGATCTCCCCCAGACGGTCGAGAAACTCCGGAATGGCGCTGGTGGGGACCACGATGTCCTCGTCGGCGTACTCCGGGGGAAAGAAGGCCCACGCCGCCTCGGTGAGGTTCTTCCGGATCTTCCAGAGCCTGTCCCGCATGGTCCGGTTGTCCGCCACGAAGACCTCCAGCGCGCCGTGCTCCAGGCAGAACCGGCCGATGCGCTCGTAGTCGTCGGCGAGGGCGTTCCGATCGTTGCCCTCGATCTGGATGAGAAGATAGGCGCCCGCCCGGTCGGAATGCGGAACCGGCCGGTTCAGAAAACGCTCGGCAAGTTGGACCGAAAGAGCGTCCATGAACTCCACGGACGAGGGGAGAATGCTTCCTTCCCGCATGATGCGGGGTACGACGGCAACGGCGGAGGCGGCGTCGGGAAAGGGGACCAGAAGGTCCACGATGCGTTCCGGAAGCGGAACCAGTTTCAGGATGGCCTTCGTCACCACGCCGAGGGTTCCCTCGGAGCCCACCAGGAGCTTCACGAAGTCGTAGCCCGTCACATCCTTGCGCCGCTTGCCGCCGAACCAGGTGACGGAGCCGTCGGCGAGGACGACCTCCAGAGCCAGAACGCTGGCCCCCGTGGAACCGTACTTGATGACCTTGTTTCCCCCGGCGTTCTCGGCGATGTTTCCGCCGATGAAGGAAGCGTCGCCGCTGCAGGGGTCCCCCGCGTAGAGAAGCCCCGCCGCCGCCGCGGCGCGGGTGATCTCCGAGGTGACCACCCCGGGCTCCACGGTGATGCACAGGTTGTCCACGTCCATCTCCAGAATGGCGTTCATCCGCTCCAGTGAGAGCACGATGCCTCCAAAGGCGGGAACGGCCCCGCCGGAGAGTCCCGTTCCGGCACCCCGGGGTGTGACGGGGATGCGCCGTTCGTCGGCGAAGCGCAACACCGCCGCCACCTGGGCGGTGAACTCAGGAAAGACGAGCACCTCCGCGAGGTAGGGTCTGTCCCAGGAACAGGCCGTCACCTCGTCCCGGGAGTAGGCGGCCCGCTTTTCCTCGTCGATGGTCACTTGTCCCGGCGAGAGGAGCGCGCGGAGTTCTTCCACCACCTCCGGCGTAACGGGAGAATAGGCAAAATCAGTCACGGGAATGTGCCTCCTTGTCGCGGTTCACGAAGCGTTTCCCGGCGGCGTTTCTCCGCCGGGGGTGGAACGGGACGAAGTTCGGCGTGAGATGCCTTCTTTTTTCGAGGCGTTCCTGTGGATTCGCCGGAACGGGAGTACTCGGCCAGGGCCAGATGCAGGTGGACTTCGAGGTGTTTTTCCGCCAGTTCGGTGTCGCGTCGTTTCAATGCGTCGAGAATGCGCAGGTGCTCTTCGAGGATGAGATGGTTGTCGTAGTCCTCCCGCCCCGCGAAAAGAATCCGGAAGGCCGTGCTTCGTGCCAGAAGCGCGTCGAGAGAGTCCGTCAGGGCTTCATTGTGTGTCGATTCGGCCAAAAGATGATGAAAGAGGGAATCTTGCCGAATGAGGGAGGGAATGTCCAGGTCGGCGTCACGCTGTTTCTGGATGACTTCTTCGAGACGGCAGATCTGCAGGGGCGTGATGGTGCCGGAGAGCTTGCGGATCGCCAGCCGTTCCAGGTGAACACGGACCTCCATCGTGTCCGCCATTTCCTTCAACGAAGGGTCGGCAAGGTGTGCTCCGCCCCCGGGGACGAGAACCACCACCCCTTCCTGTGCCAGACGGCGCAATGCCTCTCGAACCGGTGTCCTGCTCACGCCCATTTCTGCGGCCAGGGATGCTTCCGGAAGCCGCTCTCCCGCAGTGAGGGCCTGGGTGGTAATTCTCAGGAGGATCTCCCTGTAGGCCAGATCCGCTGCGGTTGCATGCTGCACGAGTCTTGTCATGGGCCGGCCTCCGCAATGAAAGTATGCGCAGTATACGCTGAATACCCTGTCGTCGTCAACGATGCCCGTGTCGCGGTGGAGGCCGGGAGAACGTGCGCTGTAAAGGAAGCGCGCAAAAGGGCAAAAGGAAGGTGTCGTCGCGAAGATTGCCGCGCGTCCGCCGGATCGAAAGTCTTGACAAGCATTCTAAAATGAGAAAAAATATCATCCATGACGAACACAGTGGAGCCGTACGGATACATCCAAAAGACGACCGGCGAGGAGACG
Source organism: Aminiphilus sp. (assembly GCF_029975095.1). NCBI lineage: Bacteria > Thermotogati > Synergistota > Synergistia > Synergistales > Aminiphilaceae > Aminiphilus > Aminiphilus sp. The sequence goes on along the minus strand of NZ_JARKPW010000002.1, from coordinate 14,970 downwards.
AGACATCTCCTCGACACGAACGGCCTGAAGGCCACTGCGCCACGCATTGCTCTCGTTGAGCTTCTTTCCGCATCACCTCGGGGGCTTTCCGTGGCGGAGATCGTGGCCTCTCTGTCAAAGGAGGGCATCGGTCAGGCCACGGTCTATCGTGCGGTGGCGCTTCTGGAAAAGAGAAATCTTATCAAATGCGTACACGGCTCCGACGGAGAGCACCGGTACGTGCGATGGTCCTCCGGGCATGTGCACGCTCTGGTGTGTTGTTCCTGCGGCCGGGCGGAATCGTTCGAGGCCTGTGGCCTGGAAGTGCTTGAAAAGCTCCTCGCCGCCCAGACCGGGTACGTCATCGAGGGACATCATGTCGAAGTGTACGGTCTCTGTCCCGTCTGCGCCGTGCGGGGAAGGATCGCTCCGTCGCAGGAGGCGAAAGGGGCCCGCAGGGGAAGATCCGAGAAAGAGTCCGAAAGCGGGAACAAGGCATCGGGGGTCTCGTAGCGCGTACGTTTTACAAGGCCGCTCTCGCCTGGAAAAGAGTGCATTTCCCCGGTGGTCGGGTGTGATATCAGGGAGGCGCATCAAAAAACGAAGACGTTTTACGTCGGAGAAGGCACCTGCGGAATTCCGGAATCGTTCTTTTCGGGGAGAAAACGGTACCAGGCCGGGCTCTCCAGGAACATCGAGGAACATCGAGGCTGTTTCCTCTACGCGGGAACAATCGGTGTGAAAAGGAGGAACACATGAAAAGTTCGAAGAAAAAACGGCAGTGGCGGGAGTATGCGTTTCCGGTTCTGGCGGCGGGTCTTTTGGCTCTGGTCGCCGGAACGGCTCTTTTTTCCGGGGCGGCCGCCGCGGAGGCGGCGAAGCTCAAGGTGACGGCCACGATCTTCCCTCTCTACGACTTCGCCCGTCAGGTGGGCGGAGACCGTGCCCTGGTGTCGCTGCTTCTGCCTCCCGGCGTGGAGGCGCATACCTACGCGCCTCGCCCCGGTGACATGATCCGCCTTGGGAACGCGGATGTCTTCCTCTATACGGGGGAATTCATGGAACCCTGGGCGGAGAACCTTGTGAAGGGCGTGGACAATCCGGCGCTCCTCGTGGTGGACACGAGCCGCGGCATCGAACTCGCCGAGGGGGACGAGCGTGACGAGCATGTCCACTCCGGCGAGGCCGGCGCCCACGCGGCGCCGCCGCAGGAGGAGCACCACGGGCACGACCATGGGGCGAGCGCGGATGCGCACGCCGGGGATGCCTCCGACCACCACCACCATCACGGCAAGGATCCCCATATCTGGCTCGATCCTGTTCTCGCCCGGACCATGGTGAGCACCATCGCCGAGGCTTTCGCCGCAAAGGATCCCGCGGGAGCCGAGATCTACCGCAACAACGCCGAGAGCTATGCGAAGGAGCTCGCGGCCCTCGACAGGGAGATCACCGAAGGGCTTTCTTCCTGCGAACGGAGGACCATCCTCTACGGCGGCCATTTTGCCTTCGGCTATTTTGCCCGCCGCTACGGGCTCGAACACGTGTCCCCCTATCCGGGTTTCGCTCCCGATGCGGAGCCGTCCCCCCGGGCCGTGGCGGAGCTGGTGGAGACCATGAAACACACCGGAGCCTCCGTGATCTACCACGAGGAACTCATCGACCCGAAGGTCGCTCGGGCCATCGCAACGGAGACGGGGGCGCGGCTTCTCCTGCTCCACGGCGCCCACAACCTTTCCCGGGAAGAGCGTGAGCAGGGGCTCACCTATCTCCGGATCATGCGGGACAACCTGGCTCGGCTTCGGGAAGGACTGGCATGCCGGTGACAGCCCCTCAGGCGACCGCCGGGTCTTTCGCAAAGGCGGAATCCCCGCGGGATTGCCGCTCCGACGGCTCTTCGCCGCTGCTCTCCGTTCGTGACCTGACGGTGCTCTACCAGACGAGCATCGTCCTGGAACGGGTGCGTTTCGACATTGCTTCCGGGGAGTATGTGGGCATCGTGGGACCGAACGGCTCGGGGAAGACCACACTGATCAAGGCGATCCTCGGCCTCGTGGAGCTTGCGGAAGGTGACGTGCGGCTCTTCGGAGAGTCCCTGTCCGGGTTTTCCCGGTGGGACCGCGTCGGCTACCTTCCCCAGATGACGACTCTTCCGCTGCAGCGTTTTCCCGCCACGGTGGCCGAGGTGGTCTCCATGGGGCTCTTGGCGCGGAAAACGTTTCCGAAACGGCTTTCCAAGGCCGACGAGGAGGCGGTGGATCGGGCGCTCTCGCTGGTGGGGGTGTCCTCGTTGCGGTCGCGCTTCATCGGGCGTCTCTCGGGGGGGCAGCGCCAGCGCGTTTTTCTGGCCCGCGCTCTCGTCTCCGAGCCGGAGCTGCTCGTGCTGGACGAGCCGGTCACCGCCCTCGATCCCGACGGACGGGAACAGTTCTACCAGACCGTGGAGCGGCTGAACCGGCAGCTCGGCACTTCGGTGCTCCTGGTGAGTCATGACAGCGCCACCATCGGGAAGTACGCCTCGAAGATCCTCTATCTGGACCGCAAGGTCGTCTTCTTCGGCGCTTTCGGCGAGTTCTGCGGTTCCGAGGAAGTGACCCGCTATCTCGGAGGTGCCTTCCAGCATCTGGTCTGTCGGCAGCACCACCATCACGAATCCCATGCTTGACGGATTTTTCGCCCAGATCGCCCAGGCGCTGCAGTACACCTTCGTCCAGCGGGCGCTTCTCGCGGGGAGCGTGGTGGCCTTTTCCTGCGCCTTTCTCGGCGTGTTCCTGATCCTACGGCGTTTTTCCATGATCGGCGACGGCCTGGCCCACTCGGCCTTCGCCTCCATTGGGCTTGCGCTCCTCCTCGGAGTGTATCCCCTCTCTGTGACCATGCCCGTCGCGGCGGTGGCGTCTCTTCTGATCCGCAAGCTCTCGGAGCGGGCTGTCTTCGGCGACGCGGCGGTGGGCATGGTCTCCGCCACGGGAATGGCCGTGGGCGTCTTCCTCGCGAGCATGGGGCGGGGATTCAACGTGGACCTCTTCAGCTATCTTTTCGGGGACATCCTCGCCGTGACGAGCGCGGAAGTATGGGGCGCCTCGCTGCTCTCCCTGGTGGTCGTTCTGGTGGCGGTGTTCTTCTATCACGACCTGCTCGCGGTGACCTTCGACGCGGAATATGCCCGTGTCGTGGGGATTCGCCCGGATCGGGTGGAAAGCGTTTTGCTGGTGCTCACGGCCTTCACGGTGGTCCTCGGGATCAAGGTGGTGGGAACGCTGCTGGTGTCGAGTCTCATCATCTTTCCCGCCGTGACGGCCCTCCAGGTCGCCCGGGGGTTTCGCAGCGCGCTGGTTCTTTCCACTGTCGCGGGGGTCGCCTCGGTGATCCTGGGAATCTTCGCGGCCTATCTCTTCGATGCCCCGGCGGGAGCGTCCATCGTGATGGTGAACTTCGTCTTCTTCGCTCTGGCGTACACCGGAGGCAGGCTTTTCCGTCTGTAGACCGCCGGCGCACAGGATTTTCCGTGTCGCCGTTTCGGAGATTTCCGCCCGTTCCGTGCGGCGCGGCGCCCTCTGCCCTCGTCGATACGCGTTCTCTCCGGCGCGTGGGCGACCGGCATCGCGAAGAGGGTGCCGCCTTTTTTCACCCCTGTACATAGTTCGGTTCCTTGTGTATAATGTCCGCCGAAAGAAACCGGAGGTGCGTTTGATGCATACAGGAAACAGAAATTTCTTCGCGAAGGAGCGCAGATGCGGGGCCGCGGCAACAGACGGCCTCCTTTCGGATGCGTAGCCGGCGAAGGACTCTTTCTGTTCCGTTGCTCGGATGAGGTACGCTCCGTGGGGCCGTTTCGGCCCCATTTTTTCTGCCCTGATGGAGGTGTATGGCGCATGGAAACGGTATGGCTTACGCTCGCCGACGGGACACGGTGGCGCGGAAACGCGCCCTTCGGCCTGAAGGCGGCGCTGGACGGGGAAGTTGTCTTTTCCACGTCCATGGGAGGATATGCCCAGTCTCTTTCGGATCCTTCCTATTGCGGACAGATGCTGGTCTTCACCTTTCCGTCCCAGGGGATCTACGGTGTGGACGCGGACGCCCTGGAGGGAATCCGCCCATGGGTTTCCGCGGCGGTGGTGCAGGGATTGGAATCCACGCCGCTTCCGGGGATCCGCCGGCTCGGAGAGTGGCTTGCCGAATGGGGAGTGCCTCTCGTGACGGGAGTGGACTGCCGTAATCTCGTGTTACGCCTTCGGGAGCGGGGGACCCTTATGGGGCGTTTGGCCCGGGAATCGGAGGCGCCACATCTCCAGGCCCTCCCGGATTCGCTGGTCCGGACGGTGACCTGTTCCGAGACGTGCGCCGCAGGCGGAGACGGACCCACGGTGGTCCTCGTGGACTACGGGGTGAAACGGAACATTCTCCGGAGCCTCGAGAATCGGGGATGCCGGGTGATCCGCGTTCCCGCCTCGACCACCGCGGAGGAGATCCTTGCCTGGAACCCCGCCGGAGTGGTGCTGAGCAACGGCCCTGGAGATCCCGCAGCGCTCCGGGAGGAGACCGCCGTGGTGACGCACCTCCTCGGCAAGGTGCCGCTCTTCGGCATCTGCCTGGGCACGCAGCTTCTCGCCCAGGCCTGCGGTGCCCGCACGGCGAAGCTCCCCTACGGGCATCGGGGAAGCAACCAGCCCGTGCTGCACCTGGAGAGCCGCCGCGGGTACGTGACGAGTCAGAATCACGGCTACGCCGTAGTGGAGGAGACCCTCGATGGGGCGGGCCTTTTCGCCACCTTCCGTCACCTGGGGGACGGCACGGTGGAGGGCATCGCCTCCCGGAACGTCCCCGCCTGGGGGGTGCAGTTCCACCCCGAGGCGTGTCCCGGTCCCCGGGACACGGCGTTCCTTTTCGATTCCTTTCTGCAGCATCTCGCCAAGGAGGCCTCCCATGACGCGTGAGCTCGATTTCGGAACGCTCTCCGGATCCACTGCAGCAATGCTGTCTCCGGCAGCGGATCGTTCCTCCGGCGCTCGAAAGATTCTCGTTCTGGGATCGGGACCGATCCGCATCGGTCAGGCCGCCGAGTTCGACTACTCGGGCAGCCAGGCCTGCCGGGCGCTCAAGGAGGAAGGGTGCACGGTGATCCTGCTGAACAGCAATCCCGCCACCATTCAGACCGATCCGGACGTGGCGGACGTGGTCTATCTCAAGCCGCTCCTGCCCGACGTGGTGGAGGAGATTCTCCAGGTGCACCGCCCCGACGGGGTGGTGGCGACCCTTGGAGGGCAGACGGCGCTGAACCTCTGCGTCACCTGCGCGGAGCGGGGCATCTGGGAGCGCTACGGTACCCGCGTTCTGGGCACGCCCGTGGAAACCGTTGCCCGCGCCGAGGGACGCGAGGCCTTCCGGCAGACCATGCTCGACATCGGCGAGCCCGTGGTGGCGAGTGTCTGCGTTGCCGATGTCGCCGCCGCGAGAGTCTTTGCCGCGACGACTCCTTTTCCGCTCATCGTGCGACCCGATTTCACCCTGGGCGGCACGGGGAGCGGAGTGGCCCGCTCCGCCGCGGAACTTGATGCCTGCGTCGAGGCGGGACTTCGGGCCTCTCCGGTGAGGCGCGTCCTGGTGGAGCGCTACCTGGAGGGGTGGCGGGAGATCGAGGCGGAGGTGGTCCGGGACGCTTCCGGCAACGCCCTCTGCGTGTGCAGCATGGAGAACGTGGATCCCATGGGCGTCCACACGGGGGATTCCGTGGTGGTCTCGCCGGTGCTTACGCTCACGGACTGCCGGTGGCAGCGCCTCCGCTCCGCGTCGCTTCGCATCGTGGAGGCTCTGGACGTGCGGGGGGCCTGCAACGTGCAGCTCGCGGTCTCTCCGGACGGGGATGACTACGCCGTCATCGAGGTAAACCCCAGGGCCAGCCGTTCCAGCGCCCTGGCAAGCAAGGCCACGGGATATCCCATCGCACGCATCGCCGCCAAAATTGCCCTTGGGCGTACCCTCACGGAGATGCCCAATCCCGTCACCGGCGTCGGCAGCGCTCTTTCCGAGCCTGCCCTGGACTATGTGGCGGTGAAGTTGCCCCGGTGGCCCTTCGACGCGTTTCCCCAGGCGGATCCCGTGCTGGGAACCCGGATGAAGGCCACGGGAGAGGTTCTCGCCCTCGGACTTTCCTTTCCCCAGGCACTGCTCAAGGCCTACCGTTCCACCGGTACGGAGCCGCTCTTCGATCCCCGCCTTGCGGATCTGAAGGAGGAGGAACTCTGGAGGGCCGTGCTCGCTCCCACACACCGGCGCATCGAGGCCATCTTCACGCTGCTGCGCCGGGGAGTGAGCGCGGAGGAGATCGCCCGCCGTTCCTGGATCGCCCCCTGGTTCGTGTCGGAGATGGCCCGGATCGTCGCCGCGGAGGAGCGCCTCCGCAGGGATGGACTTTCGGCGGAGGCCCTCGGGGCAGCCAAGGTACTGGGTTTCTCCGACAAGGCCGTTGCCGCGGTCGCGGGACGCACGGCGGCGGATGTGGAGGCCGCCCGGGAGGTGCTCGGCCTCGCGCCGGGGTTCCGCGAGGTGGATGGCTGCGCCGGGGAAGTGCCCGCCGGGTCGGGCTATTTCTACGGCGTCTGGGGTGCCGCGGGCGAGGAATGCCCTGCGGCGGGCGCCCCTGCCGTGGCGGTGCTCGGCTCCGGTCCGATCCGCATCGCCCAGGGGGTGGAGTTCGACTACTGCTGCGTCAAGGCCGTGGAGGCTTTGCGGCGGCGGGGTGTGCGGTCGATCATGGTGAACAACAACCCCGAGACGGTGAGCACCGATTTCGACATCTCCGATGCCCTCTACGTGGAGCCCCTTGCGGAGGAGGACGTTCTCGCGGTGCTCCGCCGGGAAAACGTCTTCGGCATCTTCTCGGGGTTCGGCGGACAGACCTCCCTGGGGCTCGGACAGCAGCTCGCCGCCCGGGGAGTGCGCCTCCTCGGAACGGGGCAGGACGCGGTGGATGCTGCGGAGGACCGGGGGCGCTTTTCCACCCTCGTGGCTCGCCTGGACATCTCGCAGCCGGAGGGCGGCGCGGCGCGGAACGTGGAGGACGCGGTGGAGCAGGCGCGCAAGCTCGGCTATCCTCTCATGGTGCGCCCCAGCTTCGTCCTCGGCGGTGTGGCCATGCGGGTGGTCACCGGCGAGGAGGAGCTCTTGGAGGTCCTTGAGGAAGCCTTCGCCGTGGGAGAGGGGCAGAACGTGCTGCTGGACCGCTTCCTGCCGGGAAAGGAATTCGAGGTGGACGCCCTCTGCGACGGGGAGGATGTGCTCGTGCCCGGCGTCTTCGAACATCTCGATCCCGCGGGAATTCACTCCGGCGATTCCCTGGCGATCTTTCCCGACCTTTCCCTCACGGAGCGCCACCGCCGGGAGATTCTCGACGTGGTACGCAAGCTCGGAGGCGCCCTGGGCGTGAGGGGGCTTCTGAACGTGCAGTTCGTCCTCCACGACGGGGCGCTCACGGTCATCGAGGCCAATCCAAGGGCCAGCCGCACCGTGCCCATCGTCTGCAAGCTCACGGGAATCCCCCTGGTGGATCTCGCGGTGCGCATCGCCCTCGGCGAGCGCCTCGCGGACATGGTGCCGCAGTCGGGGTTGTTCGCCTACAAAGGCCCCTACGGCGTGAAGGTGCCGGTTTTTTCGACGGAGAAGCTTCCAGGGGTGGACGCCCGGCTTGGGCCGCGCATGCAGTCCACGGGTGAGGCCCTCGGCGTGGCGGACACCGTGGCGGAGGCGCTCTGGGAGGGACTCCGGGGCGCGGGAATTTCCCTCGATGCCCCGGGGCGGGCGCTTCTCTCCGTGCGGGACGACCGCAAGGGCGATGTCTGCGCCCTTGCCACGACTCTTCTGGCTCAGGGATGGACCGTGGAGGCCACGCCGGGCACCGCGGCGCACCTGGCGCGGTGGGGGCTTCCCGTGGAGACCGTTCCCAAGGGCGAGGCGCTGCTCGCGGAGATCCGCCGCAAGCGGTGGCAGCTCCTCGTCAACGTTCCGGGCCTCCGGGTGGGTATGGTCAAGGACGGCATGGCCATCCGTCGCGCCGCCATCGAGGAAGGACTCCCCTGCTTCCACTCCCTGGAGACCGCCTCAGCGGTCCTTCTGGCGTTGCAGTGTTACGCCAAGGCCTCCTGGGGCGGAGGAAAATAGCCGGACCGGAAAGCCCGCGAAAATCCGGTGCCCCTGTGCCTGCTCCATGTGATTCAAATGAAAAAAAACCGGCACATATCTTTGATTTCTCCGGCGTATGCTCGTGCCATCCCAGTTTATGACGAGGAGGCACGATCATGCGAAAGTTTTTTCTGGCGTTGCTTTTAGTCGTCTGCAGCGGGTTGCCGGCTTTTGCGGCGAGAGCCTACACGGAACCCTATCTCGTCTCCCTGACTCCCTCGACGGAGATGAACGTGTGCTGGCTTCTCGCCGAGGCGGGCGATGAGGCATGGGTTGAATTCGGTGAGACGGAAGAACTTGGGCGGAGGGAGGAGGCGCGCCTCTATGAAGTGAAAGGATTGCGCACCTCCGCGAAAGCCGACGGATACGACCCTGAGCCGGAAAAAAATCCGGAACTCAAGGTATTTCAGCGCATTGCGACATTGAGGGGATTGAAGCCGGGAACGGAATACCGCTACCGGACCGTGGTCGCAGAGGGAGGAAAGACAACGGAAGGCCCCGTCTATTCCTTCAGAACGGCACCCGTTGCGGGAGGAAGCCCCTTCAGTTTCATCCTGCTTTCCGATCTGCAGCAGAAGAAACAGATTGTCGAGACGGTGAACATGGCGGGCAGGCAGAACGCGGATTTCATTCTCTACGCCGGAGATTTCCAGAACACTCCCTGGAAGGCCGCAGAGTGGTTCCCCGTGGAGGGGAGCTTCATCGCTCCCGAGGAAAAAGGAAAAGAGTGGTTTCCCGCCATGCAGCAGACGGCGAACGGAGCGAAGCTTCTCCAGTACATGCCCATCTTCCCTTGTCCGGGCAACCACGAGGCGGACGACCAGCGCATCTGGACCGACAAGCAGCTTGCCCAGGATCCGTCGAAGAAGACGCTCTCCATCTACATGCAGCTTTTTCGCCCGCTCTATCCGGACCAGGAGTACGGACAGAACGGAACGCACTGGTATTCAGCGGATTACGGCGATCTCCACATCGTCTCTCTGTCCCTCTTCCGCTGGCACCCCTGGAGCGGTTTCGAAGCTCCCGGCTGGATCCTCTTCGACGATATCTCTCCTGAAAGCCCGCAGGTCCGGTGGCTGGAGGAGGACTTGAAGAACAAGACGAGTCGTTTCACCTGGGTTGTGCAGCACTGGCACATGCTGAACCGGGGTGCGGAAGTATGGGTGCCCATGTCCCGCCCGGTAATCTACCCCGTAAGCCCAGACGTGGCCATGTATCCCCTTGGTGACCACTGTTGGAACGTACTGCGTCCCCTGTACGAAAAATACGGCGTCAACGCCGTGAACTTCGGTCATTCCCATGTGTACGAGCGCTACCTCATCAACGGCGTCAACTACATCGAGGCCGCTACGATCGGCAACAACTACAGAGGTGAGGATGATCCCCTCCATTTCAGCGGAAACGCCCCCATCGTGGAGCAGAATCAGCATCGTTCCGTTCTGGTGGTTTCCGTCACTTCCGAAGGCATGTCCGCGGAGGCTGTCCGGGCCAGCGAGGACGGAGACGGAGCGGTCAAGGTGGGCGAGGTGTTCGACTCCTTCGTGATCGCTCCATTGAAGTGACCCGCGCGCGAAAGATTTCGTGCGATCGACGTAAAGGCGGGGCGGCTTTTCTTCGGGAAAGTCGCCCCGCCTTTACGAACCGACGTCCGTTTCCTGTGGTGCGTCAAGTCCTGTCGCGTGTCGCTGTTCGTTGCGCCCACTGTGTGCGGCGTTTCGGCGTCGCTCAGAGCCGCTTCAGGAAGCTCGAGATGGCGCCCACGCCGTCCCGGAGCGTCTCCGTCTTCGGGGCGAAGCCGATGCGTGCGGTGTACGGGATCTCGAAGCACTCTCCGGGAACGAGGAGCGCCCCCGCCTCCTCCAGGAGACGACGGCAGAATTCCTCGGAGGACACGGGGATGTCCAGCCGGAGCAGGGCGGTGGTTCCCGCCTTCGGCGGCAGGCAGGAGACGCGGGGTTCCGCGGCGACCCAGTCGGCGAGGAGTGCCGCGTTGGTGCGCACCAGGGGAAGGTTGCGCTCCAGGATGACCGCACGGTGCTCCAGGGCCAGCGTCGCGAGGTAGTCGTCGAGACGGCCGCAGGAAATGGTGGTGTAATCCCTGTGCTGGAAACAGGTTCGGAGAAAGTCCCTGGGACCCGTGAGCCACCCCGTGCGGAGCCCCGCGAGAGAATAGACCTTGGAGACGCTTCCCGTGCTGACGGCCCGGTCGTAGAGATCGACGAAGGAAGGGGTGCCGTAGGGGGCGTCGTGTTCGAGCCCCCGGTAGATTTCATCGCAGAGAATCCATGCGCCGCAACGGTCCGCGATGGCAACGATCTCCTTCATCAGGGCTTCGTCGAGCTTCGCCCCCGTGGGGTTGTTGGGGTAGTTCAGCACGATCAGTTTCGTTTTGTCCGAGACGGCTTTCCGCAGGGCGTCGAGGTCGGGCAGAAAGGAGTTCTCCGCCCGGGCGAAGAGGCGGGTGACCTGTGCGCCGAAGGACTCGGGAAGCGAGTAGAGCTGTTGGTAGGTGGGGAGCAGAGCCACCACGTGGTCCCCCGGCTCCGTGAGGCTCCAGAGGGCAAGGAAGTTCGCGGCGATGCCGCCGCCGGTGACGAGCACGTCCTCGGCGGTCCTGCCCCGATAGAGGGAGGAGATGGCTCCCCGAAGCCGCTCCGATCCCGGAATGTCCCCGTAGGTGAGATGGGTCCGCTCCAGCGCGGCAAGGTGCTCCTCCCGATTTCCCACCAGCGTCAGCAGTTCCTTCACCGTGAGCGATTCCACGCAGGTTTCCGCCACGTTGTGGCGCGCCCTGGTCTCGTAGGCGTTCATCCACTCTTCCACACCGAACTCGGCGATGTGCATGGGGCATTCCTCCCTTGAAATGAACCGTTTTCCGCCGCGGGCGCAGCGGGGTATGTCCTTGAGTCCGTGCGCTCAGAGGGTGCGCGCCTCGATGGAGACGACGCGCTGGAGAGTACGAAAGGACGAGCGCGGCGGGTGCTCTTTGGGCGAAAAGGTCGCGGACGAGGCCACTACGCCGGGGAGAGGAGACGGAGCAGACGTCCTTCGTCGATGTTGCCGCCGGAGATGACCACTCCCACCTTGCGTCCTTCGAGGGGAAGGCGCCCCGAGAGGAGTGCCGCCACCGACGTGGCGGCGCCGCCCTCGATCACCTGGTGGTGCGTGCGGTGGACAAAGGCGATGGCCTCCCCGATCTCCCGCTCCGAAACGGCATCGAGGCCGGTGAGGCGTTCCCGCAGAAAGGGAAAGAGATGCTTCGACGCCGCGCCGCCGAGGGCGTCCGCCAGAGAGTCCCGCTCCTCCACGGGAACCACCTTGCCCGCACGGAACGCCTCGGGCCACGAGGGATTGGCCGCTGCATGGGCACCCCAAAGGCGGGCTTTCGGTGCGAGCGCTCCCGCCGCGACGGTGATGCCGCCGAGAAGCCCGCCGCCGCTGAGAGGACAGACGATGTCCTCCAGGTCCGGTTCGGCGAGGAACATCTCGACGCCCACCGTTCCCTGCCCGGCCACCACGTAGCGGTCCTCGTAGGCGGAGACGAAGATCCGCTCTTCCTCCCGACAGACCCGCAGCGCCTCCGCCTCGGTGTCGTCGTAAAGGCGGCCGAAACGCCGGAGCGTCACGAAGTCGCCGCCGATGCGGCGGATGGCCTCCTGTTTCACCTCCGGGCAGGTCTCGGGTACGTAGATCAGGGCCTGCACCCCGAGCATCCGGGCTGCCGTGGCCACCCCCTGGGCATGATTGCCGCTCGACGCGGTGACGACTCCCGCGGCGCGCTCCGAAGCCGTGAGGTTCATCATCCGGTTCAGCGCGCCCCGGATCTTGAAGGAGCGGCAGCGCTGGAGATTTTCCCATTTGACGAAGACCTCCGCCCCGGAGCGATCACTCAAGAAGGGAGAGTGCTCAAAGGGAGTGGTGTACACCTTTCCTTGAAGGCCGCGCCATGCCCGCAGCACCTCCGTCATGTCGGGAACGACTTTCGCGGCGATTCCTCTCGATCCGTTTCCGTTCTCCATTCTCCGTTCGCGCTCCTTTCCAACTCGCGTTCCGCAGTTCTGGTCTTTTTCCGTCCTCTTTCGTATGTCCTCGCTCTTCCTCCGCCCGTCTCCCGCAAAGGCTTCCTTATGGAAACCCGGAGAAGGTTCGGGTGTCTCTTCTTGTTCCGGGAGCGTGCATTCCGTGATGCAGAAACCGTCGTCGACCTCGGGTGCCCGCGTCGGTGGCTCCGGGGACGAAAAGCCCGGACGAGCCCTTTCGAACAAACCGGCGCAGAACCGAAAAAATGAACGCTTTTCTTCGAATAGTTTGATTGTAGCGAAAAAACACCGTTGCGCACCCCCCTTTTTTCGGAGAAAAGCGAAGACGTGCCTTTGCGGGTGGAGAACGTGGCTCTGGACGGGACTCCTTCCTCTGCTACAATGCAGGAAATGCAGCGGTCGAACGGGAAGGGCGGCCCTGCGTATTCTGTTACATCCAGTCATTCCGAAGGAGGGATCTGTCATGAGCGAAGCAATGTCCAAAGGGCCGTTCTGCCAGAGTTGCGGCATGCCGCTGGAGAAACCCGAGGATTTCGGTACCGCCGCGTCGGGGTTCCGCATCAACGACTACTGTTGTTGGTGCTATGCGGGTGGCGCCTTCACCGAACCGGACATCTCGATGGAGCAGATGATCGACAAATGCGTGGCCATCATGAACGAGCATGGCATCATGCCCGAGGTGCAGGCCCGTTCCCTCATGGCGCAGGTCATGCCCGAGCTGAAGCGCTGGAAGAAGAGCGACTGATCGAACCGGGCGAAAAAGGCGCTGGAACTGCCGGGACCGCCGGAAAGGAGTGTTCCACATGCCGGAGCAGACGAAACCCCGGGTGGACAAGGAATCCACCTTCGACCTTCTGGAAATACGCCTCGGACGAGTGGTGACCGTGGAGGAGGAGCCCTCGTCGCCGAAGAAAGCCTACAAACTCACCGTCGATTTCGGCAAGTTCGGGGTGCGCACCAGTGTGGGGCGTTTTACCCAGCATGCGCCGGAGGAACTGAAGGGGAAACTTGTTCTTGGGGTGCTCAACTTCGAGCCCCGCAGAGTGGGGGAGACCCTGTCGGAGGTGCTCATCCTGGGAGTGCAGTACCCCAAGGCGGAGAGCGGCGAGGCCACCTTCATCACTCCCGCGGCGGAGGCGAAGATCGGCGGCAAGCTTTTCTGACGCTCGGACGAGCGTGTCCCCGGCTCTTGTGCGGTACAATGGAGCGAATGTGAAGCGGCATGCCGGCAGAAATCCCCGAGACGGCAACGGTGCTCGTCGGAATGGCAGGCAGAAGGAGGGGAGAAGCGACGTGAGCGTTCTGGTCGTCGTAAACAACAAGGGTGGGGTGGGAAAAACCGTGCTGGCGGCCATTCTCGCCGAAGAAGCGGCTCGCTCGGGAAAGCGGGTGCTCTGCGTGGACATGGATCCCCAGGGGAACATGTCCGCTGCGCTCGGTGCCATGGAAAAGGTGCCCGCCACGGTGGCGGATGTGCTCCAGTTCCCCGCCGGAACCGTGGAACGCGCCGTCGTGCCCTCCTGGTGGGACGGTGACGGGCGCCTTTCTCTCATCGTCTCCACGGGCAAACTCTACGAGCGGGAGTTCCGCCTCAAGGCCCTGAGCGAGGCCGTCGCCCTTGTGCGGAAGGAGCACGACCTGATCCTCGTGGATACGCCTCCCTCCCTCTCACGCTGGGCTCAGGCGGCACTTCTCGCCGCAGACCGGGTTCTCGTTCCCGTGAATCCCAGCTCCTTCGCCCTCTCGGGCATCGAAGCGGTGGCCTCCTTCGTCGCCGCCACGAAACCGGAGCTTGAAAACCGCTTTGACGTGGTGGTGACCCTGTACGACCGACGCATTACCACCCACCGGGAACTCACCGAGACCGTGCAGGAGCGGTACGGCGTTTTGGGCGTGCTGCCGCGGGCGAACCGCGTCGTGGAGAACGTGGAGCAGCGGCGCCCCTGGTGGACGGGAGTGCACAGGGACCGCCGGGAGGAATACCGCGCCGTGGCGGCCCGGATCCTCGGGAACTGATTTCCGGGCAAACGACCGCAGGGAGCGTGTCGTCCCCGCGCCCCCTCGATGCAACGGCAAAACATGTGCAAGAAAACGATCAGGCCGCGTCCTCAAAACCGGACGGACGGCCTGAAAGGCAACCTGTTGCAACCGGTTTTTCCGGGATGCCATGTGTCGTCGCGGCAGGAATGCCGTAACAAGCTGACGCCGAAGGATCCTCGCCGCGAGCGGGCTGTTGGAGTGACGCCATCGTAGCGAAAGACTCGCCATGGTCCTCTCTGTTTTTTCCCGGGGTGCTCTCCCTTGGCTCGTAGCCTTTTGGACAGCGGCGTCCTTTGTGGTTCCTTTTCGTTTCGCCCCATGCTCTTCTCTTCTTCCTTATTCCTTCCTCCCTCTCTTTGCTTTGTTTTGTCTTGTCTTGTCTTGGGAAGTTCTGATCAAGTAGGATTCGCCCTCTCTCGATTGCAGATCGCATCGCGTTTTTCCGAAATCGGCGCGGCATTTTTCAGAGCTTCCCTTGTTTTTTTGTCTTGTCTTGTCTTGTCTTGTCTTGTCTTGTCCCCCCTCCCCTCCCCTCCCCTCCCCTCCCCTCCCCTTCCCTCTTACCTTTCCTCTCTTCGCCTCTCGTTCCGCCTTTTTTCATAGATATCCTCTGGATGTCCTCTCCCGACAGTTTCTTTCGGCGCGGCGAAAACATCCTCGACTGAAAAGAGCGTCCCCGGTTTTGGGGATGGTTTATTTTGCAAAATCAATAGTTGTATTTTACAATAGATGCGGC
>NZ_JARKPW010000001.1:0-4737 GCF_029975095.1 Aminiphilus sp. | reverse complement strand
TGGAGCGCTCCGGAGAAACAGAAGGATACTACGTGGTCTTTTCTCCCTACCACCAGGCCCAGGAGAAGGGCGAGGAGGTGCGCACCAAAGAGGGCATCTCCCGGAGGCTTCTTTGGTGGATCCTTCCCGTGGAAGTCCCCTCTCCGTCGGAGGCGTGAAAGGGGGGAGCTTTTCCTTCCGGAGAGCCCCTGAACAGGAAAGACCCGATGGAGTAACCGCTTCCCCGCGCCTTTTCTTTTTGGAGGGTTTCCTGAACACGAAAAAACCCCATACACCGCTTCCTCGAGATTCCTCCGGGCGTCCGAAAGACCGGCAAGGGCGTTCCATCCGAAAGGAGTCCCTGCGCCTGAGGGCGCCGCCGGATCTGCTAGAATAGAGACGCCCGGAAGCGCCCCGAACTTGAGGAGGGCCGCAGAACGACCCCTCCTCCGCCGCAGAGCGCCCCCTCCGGGCGCAGCCTGCGCCGCCGGCCGCAAAAAGACCGGAGCGAAAGCGCATCCAGCGGAGGAAAGCCATGCCCCGGAGCTTCTGCACCGAAGGCCCCATCGACAAAGAGCGGAACTACTACGTCCCCCGCACGGAGCTGGTCGCGGCGGGCCTCAAGAAAGTGGAGGAATGGCGGTACTTCACCCTCACCGCGCCGCGCCAGAGCGGCAAGAGCACCTACTTCCAGTTTCTCGCGGACGAGATCCGCAAAAGCAGACCCGACTGGCTGCCTTTGTGGATCAGCTTTGAACGTTTCGGCCCTGTGGACGAACCCCTCTTTCTCCGGCTCCTTTCTTCCGAACTGGGGACCGAACTGGAACGCCAATCACTTTCTCTCTCCTTTCCATCGCCCCCCTCCGTGCCTGAAATCGCAGAAAGTCTTTCCGCCCTTGCGAAAGAGTCCTCCAAGGAACTCGTCCTCATCGTGGATGAACTTGAAGGACTTCAGAACACGCATATCCTCAACGCCTTTCTGCACGTGCTCCGCTCCGTTTACCACAAGCGTCGGGAGTTCCGTCTCCGGAGCGTCATTCTGGTGGGCGTGTCGAACATCACGGGAATCCTCCAGAGCACCGCGAGCCCATTCAACATCGCAGAGCAGATCACCATCCCCTACTTCACCCGGGAGGAGACCGAGGACCTTCTGCTTCAGCACACCCGGGAGACGGGGCAGATCTTCGACCCGGAGGTGCGGCGGCGCATCTGGAGCGACACCGCAGGACAACCCGGCCTGGTGAACGCCCTCGCCCGGGACCTGGTGGAGAAAAAAGCCCCCGGCGGCGAACCCGTCACGGAAGCGCTCTTCTTCCGCACCCTTAACGACTTCCTCCGGTACTACACGGACAAGAACATCGCCAACGTGGTGAACAAGGCGAAACAGCACCCGGAGATCCTGCGGCGCATCCTCTTCGACGGCCCCGTGGAGTTCACCACCTACGACGACCGGATCGCCTTTCTCAAGACCAACGGCGTCATTGAGATCGGCGAGGAGAACGAGTGCGTCATCCCCGTTCCCCTTTATAAGAAATGTCTCTACGCCACCTTCAAGCCCTTCGAGAACGGCGAGCGGGAACGCTTCAAGGATCCCTTCGTGGACGAAGCAATCTTTCTCGACGCCACAGGCCGCCTCGACCTGGAGAAACTCCTCGACCGCTACGCCGCCTATGTACGAGACCGGGGGAACATCGTCTTCTCCCGGGGGAAAGTCCTTGAAGGCGTGTACCACTACAACCTCGACGCCTTTCTCGCCTCCTACGCCACCGTCTTCGGAGGTTCCGTCCTTCCGGAAGTTCCCCTCGGCGGTGGGCGAGTGGATCTTCTCGTGCTTCAGGGGGGAAAGCAGTGGATCGTGGAGGTGAAGCGCTTCACCACCCTCCGGGCCTTCGAGGAGGGAAAGGACCAGCTCGAAGCCTATCTGGAGCGCTCCGGAGAACCTGAGGGGTACTACGTGGTCTTCTCTCCCTACCACCAGGCCCAGGAGAAGGGCCAGGAAGTGCGCACCAAGGGCGGCGTCTCCCGGCGTCTTGTTTGGTGGATCCTCCCCGTGGCCGCTCCGGTACCGTCAGGGGAGTGACGGTGACAGAAACCCTCGAACGTCATCGAAATCACAACGTTGCTTTGAATTGTGGAAACTCTGAATTAAAGACCTTTTCGCTTTCCCTTGATTCGGGTCGCATCAGGCTCCGCGAGGCGCCCTGCGGGACCGGCGTAGCCTTCTTCAGAGGTCCCTTGTAAGTTTAGATGCAACAGAGCTGGAGCCGGCTCCCGAGAGGCTTCACCGGAGTGGGCATCCGGATAACGCACGTGCAATCCTTTTCGGAAAATTGAGAGGAGCAGGCCTTTCCAAAAGAAGGCGACAGTTCCTGGATCAAGAGGTCTTTCTGCAGTATCCCACTGTGTGTCACCTACGCGGAACAGCAGAAAGGCCGGGCAATCGCCCGGCCTTTCTGCTGCGGTGTGGGGTATGGGGGTAATGGACGACAGGTGGGGTAGACCCGCCGTCCGCGAAGTTTGGCTATTTGAGAGTGGAGAGTTCCCTGTAGCGCGGATAGGGCCAGAACTCCAGCGCCACGTTGCGTTCTACTTCGTTGCACAGGCCGCGGATGCCCTCCATGAGAGGAAGGGCTTTTCGGACCATTCCCTCCGCCTCCTCCTCAATGGGGAGCGTGTCCAGGTCCGCCTGCAGCGCTTCGAGACGCTGTACTGCCTCGTGGAGATCCGCCTTGAGACGTCCCAGTTTTTCGAGGACGACACCGCAAGGGCCTTCCGCCGCAGCGGCGGGCAGGTGGGAAAGAGCGTTTCCCTCAAGGGTGATCTGTTTCGCCAGCGCGGGGAGCACGCCCTCGCGGACCATGGAGGCGAGAACGCCCATGTCGATGTTCATGGTCGTGTTGAACTGGTGAAGTCGCGTCTCGTAGTAGGCGTGAATCTCCCGCTCGCTCATGACGCCGAGATCGGCAAGCAGGGAGCGGTTCTCAGGCGTGAGAAAGAGGCGCAGGGCTTCGGGAGTGCTGTGAGCCACGGGGAGTCCTCTGCGCTGTGCTTCCTCGGCCCATTCCTGGGTGTAGCAGTTTCCTTCGAAACGCACGTTGCGGCTTGTCGCGGCGGCATGGCGGATCACGTCCAGCGCAGCGTCGGGAAGTTCCTTTCCTGCGTTCAGGTTCGCTTCGAGCCGATTCGCGACCTCTTCGATGCCCCATGCCCAGAGGGAGAAGAGTGCCGTCAGAGGGCCTCCGAGCGACTGGGGTGCGCCGGGAGCGCGAAATTCGAACTTGTTGCCCGTGAAGGCGATGGGAGCGGTGCGGTTGCGGTCCGAGTTGTCGGAACGGATGGCAGGAAGCCTGCTCAAACCGAGGTCGATCTCTCCCTTGACGTTCCCGAATTCGGGAAGGCCCTCTTCGATGTCCTCCAGAAGGCGGTTCAGAAAATCACCGAGGTAGACGCTCATGATGGCTGGAGGAGCTTCGTTGCCTCCGAGACGATGCATGTTTCCGGGAGAGGCGATACAAGCCCTGAGCAGGCCGCCGTGTTTGGAGGTGCCGAGAAGGAGAGCGCCCAGGAAGGCGAGGAACTGAAGTCCCCGCTTCTGATTGCTCACGGAAGGATTCAGGAGATTCCGCCCTTCGCTGTCCTGAAGGGAGAAATTCGTGTGTTTGCCGCTTCCGTTGAGCCCCGCAAAGGGTTTCTCGTGAAGAAGAAGCCGGAAACCATGCCTGCGGGCGACTTTGCGCATGATGTCCATCATGATCTGGTTCTGGTCGGCGGCGAGATTGGCCTCGGAAAACTGGGGTGCGAACTCGAACTGTCCGGGTCCTACCTCGTTGTGCCTCGTCCGGACGACGATGCCGAGTCTCGCGAGTTCGTCCTCCATCTCTTCCATGCAGGCGAGAACGCGAGGATGGATGGATCCGAAGTAGTGATCCTCCATCTGCTGTCCTTTGGGCGGCAGATTGCCCAGGAGCGTGCGGCCGCAGAAAAGCAGATCCGGGCGTTTCCTTGCGAGTTCCTCGTCGACGAGGAAGAACTCCTGTTCCGCTCCCACTGTGGCGTGCACCCATTTGACTCCCCTGTTGCCGAAGAGGCGAAGCAGGCGAAGCGCCCGTTCCTCGATGGCGTTGATGGCCCTCAGGAGGGGAGTTTTCATGTCCAGGGGTGTTCCGTCATAGGAAAAGAACACCGAGGGAATGCAGAGCGTGGCGCCGTCTCCATTGCCGACGACGAAGGCGGGGCTGGTGGGATCCCAGGCGGTGTATCCCCGGGCCTCGAAGGTGGAACGCATTCCTCCCGAGGGGAGCGAAGAAGCGTCGGGCTCGCTCTGGATGAGTTCGCCTCCCGAGAAGGATTCGAGGGGAAGTCCTTCATTGTCCACATTGAGAAAAGCCATGTGCTTTTCCGCCGTGAGGTCCGTTCGGGGGTGAAACCAGTGTGTGTAGTGGGTGGCGCCTTTCGAGAGCGCCCATTCCTTCATCGCGGCGGCGACGATTCCCGCAACGGAGTTGTCGAGTTTCTCCCGCCCTTCGATGGCGGCCTGGAGTTTTTCGTTCACATCCTTTGGTATCCTGCCTGCCATGACCCGCCGCGAGAAAACGAGTTCTCCGAACATTTCCGACGGTCTTTTGTCTTTCATCCGTAAAACCCCCTCGATTATCTGGATGGTGAGTGTCCGTATCTTTTTCTCAATGGCCGGAAATGTATCATAAAATGGATCGCTTTGCAAGAGTTGTCCCCTCAAAAACATTGTCCAAATCGATA
>NZ_JARKPW010000227.1:0-15603 GCF_029975095.1 Aminiphilus sp. | reverse complement strand
CGGAACTCATCGGCTTTTCCTCAAGGATCTTGCCTTCAAGGATCTCGGTCTCCTCGTCATCGACGAAGAGCATCGGTTCGGCGTCTTGCACAAGGAAAACCTGAAGGAACGCTATCCTTGCGTGGATGTTCTGACTTTGTCTGCTACGCCCATTCCGAGGACGCTGCAGCTTTCACTGCAGAACCTGCGGAGCATTTCGCTCATCACGACGCCGCCGCGCTTCAGACATCCCGTGATCTCCATCGTGAGTCCCTGGAACGATGGCCTCGTGAAAAAAGTGATTCTTCGCGAACTGGCTCGAGGCGGGCAGGCCTTTTTCGTGCACAACCGGATAGGCACCATCACTCAATGCGTTCGGCATTTGCGCACCCTCCTCCCGGAGGCGCGCTTTCTCGTAGCACACGGCAGAATGCCCGATCGGGAGCTCGAACGGACAATGCTCGCCTTCGCGGAAGGCGAGGCGGATATTCTCGTGTGTACAACCATTATTGAGAGCGGGCTCGACATGCCGAGGGCCAACACTCTCGTCGTGGATAATGCTCAGGATTTCGGTTTGGCCCAGCTCTATCAGTTGCGCGGTAGGGTCGGTCGCAGAAACGAACAGGCCTTCGCTTTCTTTCTCCATCCCGAGGGTATCGCCATGACCAGAGAAGCGACGGAACGTCTCGACGCCATAGGCAGCCTCGACGCCTTGGGTATGGGGTACCAGCTTGCGGAAAAGGATTTGCAGATCCGAGGCGGAGGGGACCTGCTCGGACCTGCGCAGCACGGTCACATCGAACGGATCGGGTTTCATCTGTATTGCTCATTGCTGGAGAAACACATAGCCCGTATCCGCGGTGTCGAGCAGGGGGAGACTCGCGTGGAAATGGTCGACTATCCGGGCATTCCCGCCTCCTATATTCCTCAGGAGGGCGTTCGCATCACGCTCTATCGCCGACTTCTCCGTGCGGGAGATGTGTCTGATCTCTCCGCGCTTGAGGAAGAGACCAGAGACCGTTTTGGTTCTTTTCCGGAGAGCGTCGGCGTTCTCTTTGCCCTGGCGAAGGTTCGTGTACTGGGTGCTCGGTTCGGGGTACAATACGTCCGTTCGTCCCGTGAACGAACGAGTGTCTCCGGAAGTCCGGAGACGGCGGACCGCCTGGCATCGGAACTCAGGGGATGGAAACGAAAAGCGGGGGAACTCGAAGGACCGGGCGCGCCCAAGGGCATTCTCGACCTGGAAGCCTGTTTCGAGAGAATGTCCGGCGTTTGAAGGGCAGAGAACGACAACGCATGACGGCTTTCTCGTGTGCAAAGACACACGGGAGCGGGCAAGGGAGGGACGGAAAATGAACGAAACGGCTGGTGGCGACGGTGCATTCTGCGAACTCGTCGCCATCATGGAGACGCTGAGATCTCCCGGGGGCTGTCCCTGGGACAGCGAGCAGTCCTGGAAAACACTGCGTCCCTATCTCGTCGAGGAAGCATACGAGCTCATCGACGCCATTGATGGAGACGATGTTCTGGGCGTTCTCGAGGAATGTGGAGATGTGCTTCTCCAGGTTGTCTTCATCGCGCAGATCGCAAAAGAGAAGGGACTTTTCACCATAGAGGATGTGGCACGTCATATTGGGGAAAAACTGGTGCGTCGTCATCCTCACGTGTTCGGCGAACTGACCGTGGAGAACAGTGCGGAGGTGAGCCGGAACTGGGAGAAAATCAAGGCGGGGGAACGGAAAGCCTCCAAACGAAACACTTCCGTTCTCGCCGGAGTTCCTCAGGGATTGCCCGCGGCCCTCAGGGCATTTCAGATCCAGGAACGAGCAGCGAAAGTAGGTTTCGACTGGCCCGAGGGTGATCCCGAACCCGTTCTCGAAAAAGTTCGTGAGGAAGCGGAGGAGCTTTTGGTCGCCTTCAGGGATGGAAAAACCGGGGAGATAGAGGAAGAGCTGGGAGATCTCCTTTTCGCTGTGGTAAACTTTGGTCGGCATCTTGGGTTCAACGCCGAGATGGTTCTTCAGAAGGCGAACGACAAGTTTGTCCGCCGTTTTATGCGCATGGAACAGGCGGTGGCGCAAGAAGGCGGTTCGTGGAAGAGCTACTCGCTCGAAGCACTGGAAGAACTCTGGCAACGTGCGAAGCAGCATGTGGGTTGACGAATCGCAGGGAACTCGGTTGGGAGGGAAGATGGTTGGAGTATAACAAGAACGGGATTCCACGATACGACGGAAGAAAACGTGAGGCACAGAGAGAAAAGGGCGAGGGAACAGGAAAGGCCGCAACGCCCGGATCCGCTGTTCGGAATTCGCTGAAAAAGGGCATTACGGAGACTGCACTGCGTGACGCTCATCAATCCATCATGGCCACACGGTTGCGTACGGAGGATATGCTTCCCGTGGCGGAACTGATGGATGAGGTTGGATACCACTCTCTCGAAGTGTGGGGGGGCGCCACTTTCGACACGTGCATGCGCTTTCTCGACGAGGATCCCTGGGAGAGGTTGCGGGTGCTCCGAAAGCGCTTTAAGAAGACGAAGCTTCAGATGCTCCTCCGCGGCCAGAATCTTGTGGGGTACCGACATTATGCGGACGACGCCGTTCGAGAGTTCGTCAAGCGGGCCGTCGGAAACGGTCTCGACATCATCCGTATTTTCGATGCCCTGAACGACCTCAGAAACATGGAGATTGCCGCGGACCAGGTGAAAAAGGAAGGTGCACACTTGCAGCTTTGCCTTTCCTACACAATCTCTCCGTTTCACTCCCTGGAGAGATTCACCGAGCAAGCCGTCGCGTTGCAGCAGATGGGTGCGGACTCCCTCTGTATAAAGGACATGGCCGGTCTCATCAGCCCGGTTGATGCGGCGCGACTCGTGAGCGCCATCAAGGCCAAAACGGGGCTTCCCCTGCAGCTGCACAGTCATTACACGAGTGGGATGGCCGCCATGGCCTACTTGGCCGGTCTTGAGGCCGGAGCGGATGTGGTGGACTGTGCCATCTCACCTTTTGCCATGGGCACCAGCCAGCCGGCCACCGAGACGATGGTCGCCGCCCTTGGCGGAGGCCGACTCGATACGGGTATCACCCTGGAGAAACTTGTTCCGGTTTCGAAGTACTTCAAAGAAATGCAGCAGAAGTACAGCAAGCTCATCATGGGACTGCAGGGTGTGGACGTGAACGTCCTTCTCTACCAGATTCCCGGAGGCATGTATTCCAATCTTGTGAGCCAGCTCAAGGAACAAAACTCGCTGGACAAGCTTGACGACGTGCTCAGGGAAGTGCCTCTCGTGCGGAAAGAAATGGGCTATCCTCCACTTGTGACTCCCACGAGCCAGATCGTGGGAACCCAGGCGACGGTGAACGTCCTCGTGGGAAAACGATGGAAGGTCGTTCCCAAGGAAGTAAAAATGTATTTCCTCGGCTATTACGGACGTCCTCCCGCAGCGGTGGACCCCGAAATCGAAAAACTTGTCATCGGCGAAGAAATCCCCATCACCTGTCGTCCCGGAGAGAAGCTCGAACCGGAGATGGCCGCCGCGAGAGAAATCATTGCTCCCTTCGTTCTGCAGCCAGAGGACGTGTTGAGCTATGTCCTTTTCCCTTCCGTGGCGAAAGATTTTCTCATGTTGAAATACGCGAGGGAAATGAAACGCGATCTCGGATTCGAGCGGACCGTGGAGAATGCCGTTTATCCGGTGTAGCGCGCGTGGACGCGGAATGTCGGAAAACATCTCCTGAACGCACATGGAACCAATAGAAAAGTAACCCGGGGAGGGGAAAACAACGTGACGACCACGGAGAAAATTCTTGAAGTCATCGGGGCGAAAATCCGTCCCGCATTGCAGAGTCATGGTGGAGATATCGACTTCGTCGGCTTTGACGATGCGGTCGGACAGGTCACTGTCCGGCTTACTGGAGCGTGCGGAGGGTGTCCTTTTGCCCAGGAGACCCTCCGGCGGCAGGTCGAGGCCGTGTTGAAGCAGGAAATCCCGGAAATCGTGACGGTTACGCGGGAATAGGGAGAATTCGTTCTCTTGAACACCGACACGGTCTCCGAGATCGTCCAGCAAAATGGTTCGTTCCTCTGGACCACCTCCGCGACGAAGGAGGTTCTCACTCGTTTTCTCGGACAACACGACGAGAATCTCCGGCTCATTGAGGAACGTTATCCTGTTCGCCTCGTCTCGCGGGGCGAACAGATTCTTGTCCAGGGACCCGACGCGAATGTGGTGGGAATAGTGGCGGAGCTTGTGAAGGAGCTGTTTCTCGCCGCCTCCAAGGGACAGCGTATCACGCCTTCTGAGATCCGTTACGCTATGGACGTTCTTGCTCAGGGAGAATCTCCGGACATCGCATCGCTCCTGGACGACGTCATCTGTTTTTCCGCCCGGGGAAAGCCTGTACGTCCCCGAACACTCGGGCAGAAGCGGTACATACGGGTCATTTCCGAGAACCACGTGACCTTCGCCATCGGTCCCGCCGGGACGGGGAAGACCTATCTCGCCGTGGCCGTGGCCGTGGCGGCCTTGAAAGCTCAGACGGTGAACCGCATCGTGCTTGTCCGGCCTGCCGTTGAAGCGGGCGAGAGTCTTGGATTTCTCCCGGGCGACCTGAAAGAGAAAATCGAACCGTATCTTCGTCCTCTCTATGATGCGTTCTATGAACTTCTTTCTCCGGAAAAATTTCATCGCTACGTGGAAAAGAACGTCATCGAAATAGCACCGCTCGCCTACATGCGTGGACGAACGCTGAACGACAGCTTCATCATTCTCGATGAAGCGCAGAACACCACGCCGGAGCAGATGAAGATGTTTCTCACGCGCATGGGGTTCGGTTCCAAGGCGGTCGTCACGGGCGACATCACCCAGGTGGACCTTCCCCAAGGGAAGGAGTCCGGACTCGTCAGCGTGCAGAGAATTTTGAGGGACATCGCAGGTATCGACTTCTGTATGCTCACCAATTGCGATGTGGTTCGCCACGAAATCGTGCAGCGGATTGTGCAGGCCTATGAAAACTACGAACAACAAAGACAAGAACGGACATAACCGAGACGGAGACCTTGCGTCTTCCCTGAAGGGAAAAACAAGCGTGCTTTGGGCCGTAAGGAGCATGATCGTGCTTCTGGCGGCCCTTCTCTCGATTCTGAATTGGCGTGTCGAGGGGAGCCGCTACGGCTTTGCCGTTGATTCTCCCGCGTCGAGAACGTTTCTTGCCGTGAATTCAATGCGTTATTTCGATGCCGTTACCACGGAGGCAATGAAAAAGAGAATTTCCGAGCGCGTTGTCGGTGTCTTCGTCCAGAACCCTCGCCTCATCAATGATGCGCTGCATAACCTCGAAGCGATTTCCGTCAACAGGGAATCACTTCTGCAGGTTCTCTCCCCTTCTTTGATCGACGTGCTGGAATCCCTCAACGAGACACGGAGAGGCAAGATTCTGGAGGAAATACGACGAATCGGCATGGCGCTCCTCAACGAGACTTTCCAGGAAGAGCAGCGGGCCACGCTGATCTGGGACAGGCTGGATGAGTCGGAGTTGGAATGGCCGGAGAAGAATATCGTCTACCAAGTTCTGGATCAGTTGCTGCTCCATACGCAACAGAAAGATCTCAATCTCACCTGGAGACTCCGTCGGGAAATGGAGGACTCGGTGCAACCCATCGAGAGAACGCTCTTGGTGGGCGATGTCATCGTTGAGAAAGGGGAGCGCATCACTCCTTTCGCGGCAAGTCTTCTCAAGGCTCAGGGGTACACCGAATCCGCCTTCCCTTATCGCCATCTGTTGCTCACAGTGGTCGTCGCGTTTTTGTGGAGTCTCTGGCTTTCCTCCGGATTGCCCGAGTCCAGAGGAAGCCCCGAGAACGTGAAACAATGGCTTTATGTTCTCCTTCTGCTTGCTCTTGCGTGGGTCATAGAAATCGCGGCGGTCTATTTCCGCGTCGGCGGTCTCAGTTCGCTCGCCCTCGCAGGATGGGCGTATCTTACCTTACCGGCGGGATTCGCCTTTCATCTTGCCCTCGGCGGAAGTGCGCTGGGCGCGCTCGTCGCGGCGGGCATGTCGCTGAATCAGATGGCTCTTATCGTCATGGTCGCCGCAGTGGTGAGCGGGATAGGATACTTCCGATTCCATCAGATCCAGAGTCGGGTACAGCTCTGGCGGGAACTGTTTCTGTTGGGAATACTCGCTTCCTGTATTGAACTCTTTATTTTCTGGAGCAACCAGGAGACGCTTTCCCTGGAATTTTTTCTCCGTTTTGTCGGAGCGGGTGCTTTTCTCAGTGCTTTCGTGCTTGCCACACTCCCTTTCTGGGAGAACCTCTTCGATGTTCTTTCGCCACTTCGCTTGATCGAATTGAGTCATCCCTCCAGCCCACTTCTCAAACGTCTTCAGATCGAGGCTCCTGGAACGTACCACCACACCCTTATGGTCGGAACGCTCGCAGAGGCTGCGGCGGATCGGCTGGGGCTGAACAGCCTCCTCGTGAAGGCCGGTGCATACTATCACGACATCGGCAAGCTTCGACGACCGCATTTTTTTGTCGAAAACCAAATGTACGGAGAAAATGCCCACGATGGCATGGCGCCTTCTCTTTCTTCGTTGGTCATCATCTCTCATGTGCGGGACGGTTATGAGCTTGCTGCTGAATACCACTTGCCCGCGCTCGTGAAACGATTCATTCTGGAACATCACGGCACGACGTGCCTGTCTTATTTCTACCGCAAGGCTGTCAGCAAAGGCGATACGGTACCGAGGGAACAGTTTTGTTATCCCGGCCCGCGACCTCAATCGAAAGAGACGGGACTCGTTATGTTCGCCGACTCCGTGGAGGCCGCAGTGCGCGCCGCAGGTGGCAGCATCGCCGACCTTCGTGACTTGGAACGCACGGTTCAGGATGTGATGGATTCGAAACTGCGGGAAGAACAATTCATGGATGTGGACTTTACGCTCCGGGATCTCCGACTCATTCGGGAGGCA
The DNA here is from genome assembly GCF_029975095.1 of Aminiphilus sp. Taxonomy (NCBI): domain Bacteria; kingdom Thermotogati; phylum Synergistota; class Synergistia; order Synergistales; family Aminiphilaceae; genus Aminiphilus; species Aminiphilus sp. The sequence goes on along the minus strand of NZ_JARKPW010000227.1, from coordinate 8,650 downwards.
TTTGTCGCGACGCTTCGTTCCATGTACCATTCTCGCCAGGTCCGAGCACTTGTCGAAGAAAAAACGCCTGTCGTGAAGGGAGCCTAGTCTTATGGTGAGAGTAGAAATTGCCGGAGAAGAACATCTTTCCTCCCGATATCGTCTTTCCGAAAATGAGAGGGAACTCCTCGGTGCGCTCTTCCGTCGTGTCATCTCGGAAGTAGCTCCCCAACTGACCGGACATGGGGGCGTGGAGGTCTCGGTGAACATCCTCCCCGAGGCGGAGATGGCAGAGATTAACTTGCAGTATCGCTCAGAGGAGGGCCCGACGGACGTCTTGTCATTCCCTTTCTGGGAAGATTCCGGAGACTTTTCTCCACCTTCGCAGGCATGGCCGGAACTGCCGCTCGGCGACATTGTGGTGTGTGCGGAACAGGTGGAGAGAAATGCTGCGGATCATGGAGTATCTTTTCTGGACGAATACATCCTCGTCATTGTTCATGGGTTCCTCCATCTGATCGGATTCGACCATGACACGGAGGAGAAGGAGCGTCACATGTGGAGCCTCCAGGAGAGGTATGCCAACGAATTGAAGTTGCTTCTGGAGAAAAACCGCAGCGGCGAGCCCGATCCGCATACAAAGGGGGCTTGATGTCCCAGTGAGCGGCAACGTGACCGCAGGCCTGTTTCTTCTCCTTGCCTTCCTTCTGCTTTCGGCTCTTTTCAGCGCCACGGAAACGGCGACGAGTTCCATAGGCAAGGCGAGGCTGCAGACCCTGCAGGAAAGACATCCTCGCCGAAGACGTTCCCTCCGCTGGCTGGCAGAGGACGTGCACGGCGTGCTTACGGTGACGCTCATCTCGGGCAATCTGGTCAACATCGCCGCTGGTGCCGTCGCCGCAGCACTGTCGATGCGTTTTCTCGGAGGCTGGGGCATCGTGCTCGCCATCCTGACCATGACGTTTCTCATCGTAGTCTTCGGCGAAATCCTTCCCAAAAGCCTCGCCATGAGCCATTCCGAGAAAGTGCTCGCCGACGCGCTTCCTCTCGTCAGAATCGCACACATCCTCCTGAGTCCGCTCGTCTGGGCCGTTGCGGGGATCATGCGTCTCATCAGCTACATGACTGGAATCGATCTTTCGCCGCGTCACGCCTTTGTCACACGGGAGGAAATCGAGCAAATGATCGCCATGGGACAGGAATCAGGCGCCCTCGAAGAAGGCGAGCGACGCATGATCTCGGGAGTCATCGCTTTCGAGGAGACCAGGGCCTACGAGATCATGATTCCCAGAACGGACATGGTGGCCATTCCCAAGGAAATGAGTGTCGCCGAGGCCGTGACGATCTTCCGGGAAAACGGTCATTCCAGGGTCCCCATCTATGAGGGTAACCTCGACAGGATCGTGGGAATTCTTTACGTCAAAGAGATCATTGACGCTCTCGCATCGGGGAAGACAGACATTGCCGTCTTCGATATCCGACGCGAGCCGTTGTTCATTCCGGAAGTCATCCGTATTGCGGAGCTTTTCGACCTCATGAAGCGAAAACGCGTCCACATGGCTATCGTGGTGGATGAATACGGTGGAACCGCCGGGTTGGTCACATTGGAAGATCTCCTCGAAGAGATCGTCGGTGAAATCCAGGACGAATATGACGAGGAAGTGCCGGCAATCCAGCAGGACGGAACTGGAAGCTACATCGTCCAGGGCCATGTTAATCTGGAGGATTTGAGCGACGGTCTTTCCTACGTGTTCCATTCAGAAGATGCGGACAGTGTAGCAGGACTCGTCCTCTCCCTCTCCGGGAGTTTTCCTGAAGAAGGGCAACGACTTGCCTACGGTCCCTGGAACATTGATGTTCTGGCGGTGGAGGACCACCGAATCCGGGTGCTGCGTTTTGTCCGCCGGGACGAGCAGGAAGGAGAAGATGCATGATCACCGGATATGATTCCGGTAATTTTTCCGAAGATCCGTTTCGAACCGTTTCCGCGATGACACCGGAGCAACTGCTCCATTACGCCGCGGAAGCCGGCGAGAAAGCCTACGCTCCGTACTCGCATTTTCATGTCGGCGCTGCTCTCGTCACGGAGAGTGGGCGTCTCTTCTTCGGGTGCAATGTGGAAAACGGAAGTTTCGGCATGACAATTTGTGCGGAGCGAGGAGCTGTCGCCGCCTGGAGGGTCGCTGGAGGTGATCTTCCCGTGGCCGTGGCCGTGGTCGGCCGTAGGGGAATTCCCTGCATGCCTTGTGGCGCCTGCAGGCAGGTGCTCGCGGAATTCAATCCCGCCCTTCGCATCGTGCTTGAAGAAGGAGCATCCTTCCGGATCTTTTCCCTGGGAGAATTGCTCCCCTTCGCTTTTGCCCTGAGGGACGACGATGCTCGACGATAAGAAGGTTTTCCGCTCGGGATTCGTCGCTCTCCTGGGCAGACCGAACGTGGGTAAATCCTCACTCGTCAACCGACTTCTCCGGGAGAAGGTGAGTATCGTCTCCCCCGTTCCCCAGACCACACGGCACTCGTTGCGCTGCATCCTCACCACCGAACGGTCACAGATCGTCTTTGTGGACACGCCGGGTTTTCACGAGCCCCATCACGCCCTGGGAGAGTACATGATGCAACGGGCACGGGATGCCGTTGAAGATGCGGATTGCGTTTGTCTGATTCTCGACGCGGGAAGACCCGAGGGGGGAGCTGAGGAGGAACTTCTCCGGAAAGTCCTCCAGGGGATTTCCACTCCCCGTATTCTTGTAGTGAACAAAATCGATCTCCTCTCCGAACCGAAAGATCTCGACCGGATCGTTTCCGCCTGGTCCTCGCTTTCTCCTGAGGTAGTCGTCACTGTCTCCGCTACGCGAGGAGACAATCTCGACGCGTTGCTCGAAGCTATCGAAGCACTCCTGCCGGAAGCACCTCCGCTCTATCCGGAGGACATGCTCATGGATCAGTCCGAGCGCTTTCTCGCCAGCGAATGTATCCGGGAAAAAGCTTTTCTCGCCCTTCGGGATGAAATTCCCCACGGAATCACCGTTGTGGTGGAGGAATACAAAACGCCCGAGGAATATCCCGACAGAACGACTGCCTACATTCGGGCCATTCTCTATGTGGAGCGGGAAAACCACAAGGGAATTGTCATCGGCGAGAGCGGGAAGAAATTGAAACATATCGGTCTTCTGGCAAGGAAGGAACTCGAAAAGCGTCTCGGCTTCCCGGTGTATCTCGATCTGTGGGTCAAGGTCCGTCCCAAGTGGCGACGTTCTCCTCAGGATCTCCGCAGATTCGGCTATGAATCGTAGGGTTTCGGACGAAGACGATGCAGGGTTTTGTCTCGGCCTCGGGAGTGGTTCTCCGCAGGCAGGACTCCCCGGAGGGAAACCGCTCTCTCTATGTTCTTCTCAAAGGCATGGGCCCCTTCTGGGTGACTGCCATGGGGGCGGGAAAGGGACGCTCCCGGTTGGGAGGGGCCACGGAACCTCTGGTATGGGGTCTTTTTCATCTCTATAAAGGGCCCACGCGCTATTATCTTCGCGAGATGGACGTGAAGGACGACCTTTGGCCGATCAGGACGGAGGGCAGGGTGTTACGGCGCGCTCTCGCATGGAACCGGCTCATCTCCGAACTGGTTCTTCCCCAACACCCCTGTGACGATCTCCTCGCTCACTTCTACTGGACACTCCATATTCTCGCGGGCGGCGGGCCTCGTCTCTTTTTTCCCCTGGAATGGCGGTTTTTGTGGCGCTGGTTACATTTATGGGGTCGAGCTCCCGATTTCCGAATCTGCAGCGGTTGCGGAAGATCGCTGTCGTCGTTTTCGCCTGTACTTCTCACAGAGCAGGGAATCCTTTGTTCCCTTTGTCCAGCTGCGGCGGGAATGAAAGTTTCCCTTCCACCGCTCTTCTTGCAGGAGTTGCGGAGTGCTGCTATTCTTCCGAGAGGCGATTTTCTCCAGGTGCAGTTATCGCAGAATTTTCCGAAAGAATGGGACAACGCGAACAGAATACTTGAATCGATACTTCGGCGGACCTATTGACGTGCGATCTCCGGGATGTTCCTCGACGAGGGGAGTGGGCACGCGAAGGATTTTGAGTCGGGAGGGACAGGGCATGAACTTTCAGGACATCATTATGCGTTTGGAACGCTTTTGGGCGGAACAGGGGTGCGTCGTCCAGCAACCCTACGATCTTGAGGTAGGAGCCGGTACGATGAATCCCGCCACAACCCTGCGTGTGCTCGGTCCCGAGCCGTGGCGGGTCGCCTACGTCGAACCGTCCCGACGCCCTACGGACGGCCGCTACGGGGAAAACCCGAACCGCCTGCAGCACTATTATCAATATCAGGTGATCGTCCAGCCCGCTCCGGAGAATATTCAGGATCTTTATCTGGACAGTCTCCGTGCGCTGGGCATCGATCCCGCGGAACACGACATTCGTTTTGTTGAAGACGACTGGGAATCGCCCACCATCGGCGCATGGGGACTGGGCTGGGAAGTGTGGCTCGACGGCATGGAGATCACTCAGTTCACCTATTTTCAGCAGGTAGGCGGTATCGATATGGATCTCGTTCCCGCCGAGCTGACCTACGGCATCGAACGAATCGCCATGTTCGTCCAGAAGGTGGACAGCGTGTACGACCTGACCTGGGTCGGTGACGTCACCTATGGCGACGTGCATCACCAGGGTGAGGTCGAACATTCCATGTACAACTTCGACGAATCCGATGCTGCCATGCTTTTTCAGCTGTTCTCCATGTACGAGAAAGAATCCGGCCGCATGATAGAAAAGGGACTCGTCCTCCCCGCGTATGACTACGTCCTGAAATGTTCCCACACGTTCAATCTGTTGGATGCCCGGAACGCCATCAGCGTCACGGAACGGACCGGTTACATCGGACGGGTGCGTGCGCTGGCGAGCAAGTGTTGCCAGGCCTATGTCGCGCAGCGCGAGCAGATGGGATATCCGCTCGCGACGAAGTTTGCCCGGTAGAAAGGGGTGTCCTCCATGGTGGAACGCGATTTGCTGCTTGAAATAGGCACGGAAGAGATCCCTGCGCGCTTTGCGAGTTGGGTTCTGGAAGAAATTCTTCGGCTCGCCGAAGCCGAATTGAACGCTGCCCATCTCTCCGTGGGAGGTATGGAGAGTTTCGCCACACCTCGGCGTATCGCCCTTTTCCTCCGAAAAGTTCCGGAACGCCAGCAGGATACGGTTCAGGAACTGCGGGGTCCCGCCTGGAATCAGGCGTTTGATGCCAACGGAAATCCTACGAATGCCGCACGGGGATTTGCGAGAAGCAGAAACGTCGCCGTCGAGGACCTCATCCAGAAAAACGTGGGGGGAGTCGACTACGCTTTCGCGGTGACGAGGACGGAAGGCTGCCTTTCCAGAGACGTATTTCTCGACGTTCTGCCACGTATCGTGAAGCGGATCGTCTTTCCCAAGAACATGTACTGGGATGATCCCTCTTTCCGCTTTGCCCGTCCTGTGCGCTGGCTCCTCTGCCTCTGGGGATCCGAAGTCCTCCCTCTTGTCGTCGGAAAGTACACGGCGGGAAGGACGACCCACGGCCATCGCTTCATGGGGCAGAAAACGCTGGAGATTCCTGACGCGAAGGAGTACATGGACATTCTCTACGACAATTACGTGATCGTGGACCAGCGCAAGCGCAAGGAAAAAATGCTCAGTGGAATCGCGGCTCTGGAGAAAGAGATCGGTGGAAAGGCAGACCTCTCCCAGGAGCTCATCGAGGAAAACCTCTTTCTCGTCGAGTATCCTGTCCCGTTCTACGGGACTTTCGATCAGAGTTACCTGGACATTCCCGCCGAGGCGCTCACCACCACCATGGGACACCATCAGCGCTATTTCCCTGTTCGTGACGCGGAGGGGAAGCTCAAACCCTTCTTCATCGGTGTCAGCAACAACAGGGCCTCGAACATGAACGTGGTGCGGGAGGGAAACGAGCGTGTTCTCCGGGCACGTCTCTCTGATGCCTCCTTTTTCTGGAAAGAGGATCAGAAACGCCCCCTCGCAAGCCGCGTGGAAGAGCTGCGGACCATTCTCTATCAGGAACGCCTCGGATCCGTGTACGATAAAGTGCAACGCGCCCGCGCTCTTGCTCTCGAAGTCGGTCGGCGCCTTGGACTCGGCGAGGAAGATCTCCTGCTGCTCGACAAGGCGGCGGCTATTTCTAAAGCCGATACGGTGACGCATATGGTTTACGAATTTCCAGAACTCCGCGGTATCATGGGAAGAGAGTACGCCCGCCGCAGCGGAGAACCCGAGAGGATAGCCAGAGCACTTCAGGAACAGTATCTCCCTGTCTTTGCGGGAGATCGACTTCCCACGGATGTGCTTGGAGCACTTTTGGGAATCGGGGATCGTCTGGACACCATCGTGGCCTGTCACAAGGTGGGACTCGAACCGACGGGTTCCCAGGATCCCTACGGACTCAGGCGGGCCGCAAGATGCATCAACGAACTGCTCTGGGGTATGAATCTCGATGTGGACATGAAGGAAATGGTGCTAGAAGCCTCCGCCTGCCTGGATATTTCGCCGGAAATCATCGAACGTGTCTACGAGTTCCTGAGGCAGCGAACTACGGTGCAGCTTCGCGAAAAAGGTTTTTCCCACGCGACAGTCACCATTGCTATGCAGGTTGCCTGGCAACGTCCGCTTCAGGCCTTGCGTCTCGCGGAAAGTTTTGCCACGGTCGAACAGGAGGCGTGGTTCGACGGGCTTGTTACCGCCGCCGTGAGGGTGCGAAACATCCTCTCCAAGACCGCTGCGATGCCTCCCGAATGGAATGAAGCGCTTCTCCGCGAACCCGCGGAGCGTGCACTCGCCGAAGCGGTCGTCAAGATCGTCCCCGAGGTGGAACGCACGCTTGCGGTATGTGCGTGGAACGAGTTGACACATGTCCTTTCCCAGTTGGAGCCTGCCATCACGACTTTCTTCGAGGAAACGCTCGTCATGGCGGAGGACGAAGAGCTCCGTCGCAACAGACTCTGCCTTCTCTCGCGGTGCCACGAACTCTTTCTCCATGTGGGGGATTTGAGCCGATTGAGAAAATAGACGAACAGGAAGCACCACGCCTTTGATTGCTTTAGAAAAGTTGCTGGTACAATACGGAGGAAGCGGAACAGGCGTTCCGCTTCCTCCTGCCACAAGGAAAGGGGACAAAAACATGTCGATTCCTCTGTTTGTGGTCTCGGACTTCACTGGAGAGACGGCGGAACATGTTGCTCGCGCTGCGTCGACTCAGTTCAACCTGGATGCGACGGAGTTCTCTCGTTTCCGCTATATAAACACCGAAGAGCGGATGCTTGAGGTCATCCGGAACGCTCAGGAAAAGCAAGCCGTGGTCATCTGCACTCTCGTGGATCACCAATTGCGGCGCATGTTTCTGGAAAAAACCGAGGAACTCGGCGTGGACGTAGTGGATGTCCTAGGTCCCATCCTTGATGTCCTCCAACGCCGGATCGGTACCGCACCTATGGAAACACCTGGACTGCTTCGGCGAATGGATGAGGAGTACTTCAAACGGGTCAAGGCCATTGAGTTTGCGATCAAATGTGACGACGGAAAAAGTCCGGAACTCCTTACAAACGCGGGGCTCGTCATCATCGGTGTTTCCAGGACCAGCAAGACCCCCCTCTCCATGTACATGGCACACAAAGGTGTCATGGCCGCCAATATTCCTCTCGTCCCGGAGGCGGATCCTCCGAAAGAACTTTTCTCTTTGCCGTCGGAACGGATCGTGGGGCTCACGATCCAGCCGGAGAAGCTGATCAACATACGCAGAGAACGGTTACGCGTTCTGGGGCTCGATGTGGAAGTCTCCAATTACGCTCAATGGGAACGAGTGGAGGAGGAGCTTTCCTTTGCCAGGAGTGTTTTCCGAAAGACCGGCTGCCGGACTTTCGATGTCACGAACAGGGCCATCGAGGAAACGGCGCAGGAAATTCTCGATTACTTGAGGGAGTGAAGCGACGGAAATTCGGGAGGAGGTCGTGTTCAGTGGTGAATGCACAAGGCAAATACGTCTACGATTTCCACGAGGGCAATGCGGAGATGAAAGCGCTTCTGGGCGGCAAAGGGGCCAATTTGGCGCAGATGTGGCAACTCGGTCTTCCCGTACCCCCAGGATTCATCATCACCACCGAGGCGTGTAAGAAATACTGGTCCGACGAACAAGGATTGATGGATCTTATATGGCCCGAAGTGCAGGAAGCGTTGGCCCGGCTGGAGAAAACGACACAAAAGACCTTCGGCGGCGGAGAAATGCCGTTGCTCGTCTCGGTTCGCTCGGGTGCTCCCGTTTCAATGCCCGGCATGATGGATACCATCCTGAACCTCGGTCTCAACGACGACACGGTGGAACGCCTCGCCGTCGCCTCGGGCGACAGGCGTTTTGCCCTGGACAGTTATAGACGGTTCATTCAGATGTTTTCCGACGTCGTTCTCGGTATTGAAATCGGCGAGTTCGAATTTTTGTTGAACCAGACCAAGCGAAAAAGAAATCTCACACATGATCATCAGATTCCAGCGGACGCCTTGAAAGAACTCATCGACAATTACAAGAAGGTGGTCAAGAAATCCACCGGGCAGGAATTTCCAAGCGATCCCTGGACGCAACTCAGAAAAGCCGTGGAGGCCGTCTTCAAGAGCTGGAACACACAGAG
>NZ_JARKPW010000071.1:0-7716 GCF_029975095.1 Aminiphilus sp. | reverse complement strand
GACTTCGACGGGGACCAGATGGCGGTGCACGTGCCGCTTTCCCTGGAGGCCCAGACGGAGGCGCGGGTGCTCATGCTCTCCGCGAACAACCTGTTGTCGCCGGCGAGCGGACGTACCGTCATGACCCCGACCCAGGACATCGTGCTCGGCATCTACTATCTCACGGGCATGCGGGACGGGAAAAAGGGAGAGGGTATGCACTTTTCCGACATCGAGGACTGTCTCACCGCCCTGGAGCACGGCGCGGTGGACGCGAACGCGCGCATCAAGCTACGGTGGGTGGGCGAAAACGGCGTGGAGTGGATCGAGACCTCGCCCGGTCGGGTTCTTTTCAACAGTGCTCTTCCGAAAAAATTACGTTTCCTCAATAGACAGATGGGGAAGAAAGATATCTCGAAACTCTTCGACGACGCCTTCGACAGAGTCGGTCAGGCGGCGCTCGTGGAAATGCTCGATGCGGTGAAGATGCTGGGTTACCGTTGGTCCACCCGCAGCGGCATCAGCCTTGGTATCGACCACGTGGTGATTCCGAGGGAAAAGAGCGTGATCGTCGAGAAAGCTCTCGAGCAGGAAGAAGAACTTTCCTCCCAGTACCAGATGGGTATTCTGACAGAGGAGGAGTATCTCCGTCAAAAGGAAATCCTCTGGACCGAGGCCGCTCGCGAGATTGCGGACAAAATCGTGGAGAACATGACCGAGGAGAATTCCCTCCGCATGATGGTCGATTCGGGTGCCCGAGGCTCCAGGAGCCAGGTGGCCCAGATGGCCGGTATTCGAGGCCTCATGGCTGATCCGTCGGGACGCATCATCGACTATCCCATCACCGCGAATTTCCGTGAGGGACTCAACATGCTCGAGTACTTCATCTCCACTCACGGTGCCCGGAAGGGACTGGCCGATACGGCTCTCCGGACGGCGAAATCCGGTTACCTCACCCGGCGTCTCGTGGACGTGGCCCAGGACCTCATCATCACCGCGGAGGACTGCGGTACCATGCACGGCGTCTGTATGGAACCCCTTCTCCAGGATGGCAAGGTGACCATCCCTCTGGGAGAGCGCATTGTCGGTCGTACGTCCCTTGAGGACATTGTGCATCCCGAGACGGAGGAGGTCCTTGTCCACCGCAACGAAGAGATCAGCGCAGAAAGGGCATCTCTCCTCGATTCACTCGGCTTTTCCAAGGTGTGGATTCGAAGCCCCCTCACCTGCGAGGAACGGAACGGCGTCTGTCGAACCTGTTACGGACGGGACTTGGCCACGCGCAGAAAGGTGGCCATCGGCGAGGCCGTAGGTGTCGTCGCCGCGCAGTCCATTGGAGAACCGGGAACGCAGCTCACCATGCGTACCTTCCACACGGGCGGCGTGCGCCTTACCGGAGAGGACATCACCCAGGGTCTTCCCCGTATCGAGCAGCTCTTCGAGGTACGGCGCCCCAAGAAGGTGGCCTTTCTCAGCAAAGTGGATGGAACGGTTTTGGAGAAACGTCCGCTGGAAGGAAAATACAAGCTCATCATCGCTCCCGAGGACGAAAACGAGGCGCGGGTCATCTACAACGTGCCCATGTCCCAGAACATCCTCGTCGAGGAAGGTGAGGCGGTGAAAAAGGGACAAAAGCTCACCGAGGGCAACGAAGACCCTCAGGACATCCTCGACGTGCTCGGCATCGAGGCCGTACAGAAATACCTGGTGGACGGAATTCAGGAGGTCTACCGGTCTCAGGGCGTCTCCATCAACAACAAACACATCGAGGTCATCCTCCGGAAGGTGGCGCCGGTCAACCGCGTGCGTATCGTGGAGGAGGGGGACAGCTCCTTCGTGGCGGAGAAACTGGTCTGGATGGCCGATCTTGAGGAAGAGCTCCAGGCGATCCGGAACGACAACAGGAAATTTCTGGAAGAAGCCGTCCGCTCTCTTGTCGGCTGTGTTCTTCGGGGCATCGAGGGGCAGGGGAGTATGGAAGCGCTTTTCCAATACAAGGATCAGGTCATCACCGAGGAGATGGTTCGGAGAATCCTTCTCAGCGAGAACCCTGTGACGGAGCTTTATGTGGAGGATGCCGAGGGTCCCCTTCGTGTCGTTGTCGGGGAGGCCAGTTTCCGCCGCGAAATGGAGGGGCTTGAGCTGCTCGTTCCCTATCAGGGAGAGGGTGTCACCATTCAGCCGACGGAGTCCTTCACAGTGGGACAGTTGGTGCACATTACCCGTCAGGCTCCCCGCCCGATTGTCGTGCGCGACACGGAAACCCTTGCGACATTGAAGGACGTGGCCTATCTCGCCGAGGATATCGTTCACGAAGGCGAGGTTGTCCTTTCCGCCGATTCGCTTCTCTCGGAGGAGAATGTCAGGATACTCCGAAAGGCTTCCGTGGAGACGATTCGAATCTGGCGCAACCCGGAAGAAATCGTTCTGTCCACGGCAATGCAGAATTACCTGTTAAAACATGTGTATGGACATGAACTTCTCTCCGCCATTGATGCGGAGGGCAACGCCGTGACGGGCATCCCTTCCCAGGTGGATGCGGGAATCGTGCAGAAGCTGCTCCAGGGAGAGCTTACCGCTATCGAAGTAGAGAGCGAAGTCGTCTCAAGGGAGAAAATCCTCCGCCAGATTCTGAATGAACTCGTCTACGGAAAGGTCCTTCTTGATACGGTGCGGGACGAGGCGGGCAACGAGATCGTCCCTGCCGGCCAGGAAGTGAACCATCAGATCCTGGAGGCGTTGGCAGGTGTTTTCCCCGAGAGTCTCACCGTGCGTCCCTTGTATGCGGCGACGGAGACCAAACGGCTCATCCAGCGGGTCTCCTTCATCCGACGCCTTCGGGAGGAGCCGGTGTGGCGCTCCCTGCTTCATGGGATTACCAAGGCCGCCCTGGCGACGGACAGTTTCCTCAGCGCCGCCTCCTTCCAGCAGACAGCGCAGGTTTTGGCCGCCGCGGCGGTGAGGGGCGAGAACGATCCGCTCCGCGGGTTGAAGGAGAATGTCATCATCGGCCATCTCATCCCCGCCGGAACGGGAGTGGATTATTACAGGAAGGTCGTGGTCAGACCGGCTCCGCTCCAGATCGAATCCGCCTGACGGGATTTCGGGAAAAGAGGGGAGGAACCGTGTGCTTTTTTCAGTTGTTGACACGGTTCCTCTTCGTTTGTTATTATGTCCGGGTGCGTCCGCACAGGAGGAATAATCATGCCTCTTGACGAGTTGTGTGTCATGCCCAGAGTGGCCGGGTTTCGGGCGGTGGAGAGGGCGTTGATCCGGGGAACGGTGCGGAAGGTGTTCATCGCCTCCGATGCGGATGAGGCCATGCGGGAGAAAATCGCACGTCTTGCGGAAAACCGGGGAGTTGCCGTGGAATCGGCTCCGGATATGCAGGTTTTGGGGAGGGCTTGCGCGCTATGCCGAAGGGCATCCGTGGCGGCCGTTCTCAATGAGGATGGAGAGGGTTCTCGCGGTAGGGTTTGAGGAGGAAAACGGCAGCGTATTTGGAAGTGGAGGAGGGAGCTTAGTGCCAACAATCAGTCAGCTCATTCGGCACGGGCGGGAGGAAAAACGGCAGCGTTCCAGTGCCCCCGCTCTGCAGCAGAACCCCCAAAGGCGAGGAGTCTGCACGAGAGTGTACACGGTGACCCCCAAGAAGCCGAACTCGGCTCTGCGTAAGGTCGCCCGCGTGCGTCTCACCAACGGAATCGAAGTGACGGCGTACATTCCCGGTGTCGGACACAATCTTCAGGAGCACTCCGTGGTTCTTGTTCGGGGCGGTCGCGTGAAGGATCTTCCGGGAGTCAGGTATCACATTGTCCGCGGAACCCTCGACTGTGGCGGTGTGGAGAATCGACGGCAGAGTCGTTCCAAGTACGGCGCTCGTCGTCCGAAGCAGAAATAGCGGGAAGGAGAGGTCGTTTATGCCGCGCAAGGGACATGTTCGCAAGCGCGTCACTCCGCCCGACTCCGTTTTCGGAAATCAGGCGGTGAGCAAGTTTATCAACTGTGTCATGTGGGAGGGGAAAAAGAGCACCGCCGAGCGGATCATGTATGGTGCGCTTGAGCTGGCGGCGAAACGGCTTTCCTCTCAGCCCACGGAAGTCTTCGAGAAGGCCATGGAGAATGTGCGTCCCCTGGTCGAGGTCCGTCCCCGCCGGGTTGGCGGCGCGACTTATCAGGTCCCTGTGGAGGTTCATCCGGCAAGAGCTCAGGCGTTGGCCATCCGGTGGATCATCAATTATGCGAGAGCGAGAAAGGGTATTCCCATGGTGGAACGCCTTGCTCGCGAGTTGACCGACGCCTACAAGAACGAAGGCGGAGCCGTGAAGAAGCGGGAAGATACGCATCGCATGGCCGAAGCCAACCGGGCTTTCGCTCACTATCGTTGGTAGGTTCGGGTGGGTTTGACGAGATGATGTTTCAGTCCATGTGGTGGTGATCTGTGATGGAAGAATTTACTCTTGGAAAAATTCGCAACATCGGTATTGCGGCCCATATCGATGCGGGAAAAACGACGACCACGGAGCGCATCCTTTTTTACACGGGACGCAAGCACAAGATGGGCGAAGTGCACGAAGGCGCCGCCACAATGGACTGGATGGAGCAGGAACGGGAAAGAGGCATCACCATAACCTCCGCTGCGACGACCTGTCATTGGCACGATTGCCTTATCAATATCATTGATACGCCCGGCCACGTGGATTTTACCGTGGAAGTGGAGCGTTCCATGCGGGTTCTCGACGGTGCGGTGGCGGTCTTCTGTGCCGTGGGTGGTGTGGAGCCCCAGTCGGAAACGGTGTGGCGTCAGGCTGACAAATACCGCGTGCCCAGAGTTGCATTCGTGAACAAAATGGACCGGGTCGGAGCGGATTTCTTTCAGGTCCTCAAGGGGATCCGCGAGAGGCTTGGGGCGCGCCCCGTGGCGATTCAGATGCCCATTGGAGTCGAGGATGCCTTTGAGGGGGTCGTCGACCTGGTTGCCATGAAGGCAATCGTTTATTCGGACGATCTCGGTGCCGAGCCGAAGACCGGGGACATCCCGCCGCATCTTCTCGAAGAGGCGCGCAAAATGCGGGATGAGATGGTGGAGGTCCTTGCCGATTTCGACGAGGAGATCACAACCCTGTTCCTCGAAGGCGAGGCCGTTTCCGAAGCACTCCTTCGAAAGGCGCTTCGAAAGCATACGATCGCGTTGGATGTCATTCCCGTTCTCTGCGGGTCCGCGTTCAAGAACAAGGGAGTCCAGCCGTTGCTCGATGCGGTGGTTGACTATCTCCCGAGTCCGCTGGATCTCCCGGATATCGTCGGAATCGATCCGGACACGAGCGGGGAGACGTCGCGTGCATGTTCGAACGACGCACCCTTCTCGGCGCTCGCTTTCAAGATCATGGTCGATCCTTTCGTGGGGCGGCTCGTGTTCTGTCGCATCTACTCGGGTTCTCTGGAGAACGGTGTTTCCATCCTGAACGCTTCCACGAACAAGCGGGAGCGGGTCGGTCGGATTCTTCGCATGCACGCCAACAAGCGGGAGGAAATGGAGAGCGCTCACGCAGGGCTCATCGTGGCTCTTCCGGGACTCAAAACCGCGAGAACGGGAGATACGCTTTGCGATGAAAAGGCTCCCATTCTCCTGGAATCGCTCGAATTCCCCGAGCCGGTCATCTCCCTCTCGGTGGAGCCCATGAGCAAGGCCGACCAGGTCAAGCTCTCCAAGGGGCTCTCCGCTCTTTCCGAGGAGGATCCCACGTTTCGTGTCAAGGTGGACCAGGAGACGGGGCAGACCATCATTTCCGGTATGGGCGAGCTGCATCTTGAGATCCTGGTAGACCGTTTGAAGCGGGAATTCGGTGTCGAAGTGCGCGTCGGTAACCCCCAGGTGGCGTATCGGGAGACCATCCGGACTGCCTCCAGGGCGGAAGGGCGCTTCATCCGTCAGTCCGGAGGCCGCGGACAATACGGGCACGTGTGGCTTGAGGCGGAACCTCTTCCGGAGAGGAAGGGATATGAGTTCGAGGACCGCATTGTCGGCGGCGTCGTTCCCAGGGAGTACATCCCCGCCGTGGAGAAGGGGCTGGGCGAGGCCATCAACAATGGTATCCTCGGTGGATATCCCGTCATCGGCGTGCGCATCGCTCTCGTCGACGGCAGTTACCACGAGGTGGACAGTTCCGAAATGGCTTTCAAGATCGCTGCGTCCATGGCCTTCAAGGAACTGATGCGCAAAGGCGATCCCGTTCTCATGGAACCCGTCGTGGAGGTGGAAGTCGTCACGCCCGAGGAATATCTCGGCGACGTGATCGGTGATCTCTCCGCCCGGCGGGGGCACGTTGACGGCATGGATACCCGTGCCAACGCCCGGATCGTTCGGGCCTTCGTTCCCCTTGCGGAGATGTTCGGCTACGCGACGGACGTGCGGAGTAAAACCTCGGGAAGAGCTTCCTACAGTATGAAATTCGCCAGGTACGAGGAGGTTCCCCGGGACGTGGCGGAGAAGGTTCTCAAGCGATAGCGATACGAGATTTTCTGACTTTCGAGGAGGGAGCAGCATGGCAAAGGAGAAATTTGCGCGGTCGAAGCCGCATCTGAACATCGGCACTATCGGCCACATCGACCACGGGAAGACGACGCTGACGGCGGCGATCACGAAGACGCTGGGGAGAAAGGGATACGCGGACTTCACCCCCTTCGACCAGATCGACAAGGCGCCGGAGGAGCGTGAGCGCGGCATCACCATCAACATCGCCCACGTGGAATACCAGTCCGACACGCGGCATTACGCGCACATCGACTGCCCCGGGCACGCGGACTACATCAAGAACATGATCACCGGTGCCGCCCAGATGGACGGAGCCATCCTCGTCGTGTCCGCGGCGGACGGCCCCATGCCCCAGACGCGGGAACACGTTCTTCTCGCACGGCAGGTCAACGTGCCGGCTCTCGTCGTGTTCATGAACAAGGTGGACATGGTGGACGACCCCGAACTGCTCGATCTCGTCGAGATGGAAGTGCGGGACCTGCTGAACAAGTACGATTTCCCCGGAGACGAGGTGCCCATCATTCGCGGTTCCGCGCTGAAGGCCCTCGAGTCCGACGGCGACAACGAATGGACCGAGAAGATCTGGGACCTCGTTCATGCCTGTGACGACCACATCCCCCAGCCCGTGCGCGAAGTGGACAAGCCGTTCCTGATGCCCATCGAGGACGTGTTCACCATCACCGGGCGCGGTACCGTCGTCACCGGAAGGATGGAGCGCGGCATCATCACCCCCGGTTCCGAAGTCGAGATCGTCGGCATGCAGGACGACAAGATCAAGAGCGTTGCCACCTCCCTTGAGATGTTCCGGAAGATCCTGGACGATGCTCAGGCCGGAGACAACGTGGGAATCCTTCTTCGGGGCGTCGACAAGGAGCAGGTGGAGCGGGGCATGGTCGTGGCGAAACCCGGGAGCGTGAAGCCGCACAAGCACTTCAAGGCCGAGGTGTACGTACTGAAGAAAGAGGAAGGCGGCCGTCACACGCCCTTCTTCGGGGGCTACAAGCCGCAGTTCTACTTCCGGACCACCGACGTGACGGGAGAGATCAAACTGCCCGAGGGCGTGGAAATGGTCATGCCCGGGGACAACTCGCAGTTCGAAGTGAAGCTGATCGTGCCCATCGCCATGGAGGAAGGACTGCGATTCGCCGTGCGCGAAGGCGGTCGTACCGTCGGCGCCGGTGTGGTCACGCAGATCCTCGACT
>NZ_JARKPW010000209.1:0-5823 GCF_029975095.1 Aminiphilus sp. | reverse complement strand
ACGGTGCGCTTCGGCGGAACGTGGCAGTCCCATGTGAAGTACGGGGAGCAGTTTCGGGCGGACCGCATGGAGACCACCGCTCCCGCCACCGTCACGGGAATGGAGAAGTACCTCGGCTCCGGGCTCGTCAAGGGCATCGGGCCGGTGATGGCGGGGCGGATCGTGCGCGCCTTCGGCATGGACACGCTGGATGTCATCGAGGAAACGCCGGAACGGCTTCTCGACATCGAGGGGATCGGGGAGAAGCGGCTTGCCCGCATCACCGGGGCCTGGGCGGAGCAGAAAGAAATTCGGAACGTCATGCTCTTTCTCCAGTCCCACGGAGTGAGCGCCGGGTTCGCCGTGAAGATCTTCCGCCAATACGGCAGCGCGGCCCTGGAGCTTCTGCGGGAGAACCCCTATCGTCTCGCCACGGACATCTGGGGGATCGGCTTTCTCACGGCGGACCGCATCGCCTCCCGCCTGGGGTTTCTCGAGAACTCGCCGCTGCGCCTGGAGGCGGGGGTGTTGCACGTGCTGCACACGCTCGCCGACGAGGGACACGTCTACTGCCCTCGGGACGTTTTGGTGAAGACCTGTCTGGACGTGCTGGGAGAGAAGCGCCGCAAAGACGCGGGCGTCGCGGGAGCGCCGGAGTCGCCCGAATCCGGCGCCGGTTCGGACGGGAGTACGAGGGGGTGGCCGGAAGGGGCGTCCGCGGAGAGGCCGGAAGGTGTGGACGGAGCGGATGCCGTCTCCGGGGAGGCGACGGCGGAGGACATTCTCCGGGCCGTCGCCGCCGCGACCGCGGCGAACCGGCTCGTGGTGGACGCCCGCACTCCGAAAAGAGGCGCGCCGGAGGAAGGTGCGCTTGCCGAGGAGTCGTCGTTTCCGCGGGAACTTTCCGCCGACGGCGGCGATGGGCCCGCGCCCGCGGTGTATTTGACCAAGTACTACACCTGCGAGGAGGGCATCGCCGCAGGGTTGCTCGGTCTCTGCCGGTGCGGCGCGTCCCCGGAGGGGGAGTTCCCTCCCGCCGCCGTGGAGGCGGTGTTGCGGCGTCTGTCCATCACTCTGGCGGAGGCGCAGCGCGATGCCCTCCGGATGGCCCTCGGCTCCCGGGTGTCCATCATCACCGGAGGCCCCGGAACGGGAAAGACCACCATTCTCAAGGTCCTGCTCGAACTCTTCGCCGCCCGGGGACGGACCGTCCTGCTGGCGGCTCCCACGGGGCGGGCGGCGAAGCGGATGGCCGAGGCCACGGGGCGGGAGGCGAAGACCATCCACCGGCTCCTCGAATACGCCCCTTCCAGGGGAGCCTTTTCCCGGAACGCCTCCCGGCCCCTGGAGTGTGACCTGCTCGTGGTGGACGAGGCGTCCATGATCGACACGGTGCTCATGTACCACCTGGTTATGGCCGTGCCTCCCGGGGCGTCCCTGCTGCTCGTGGGGGACATCCACCAGCTTCCCTCCGTGGGGGCCGGAAACGTCCTGTCCGATCTCATCCGCAGCGGAGCCTTTCCCGTGACCACCCTCACGGAGATCTTCCGCCAGGCCCGGGAGAGCCGCATCGTCCTGAACGCCCATCGCATCAACGCGGGGAAAATGCCCCGGACGGAGAGCACCGGAGAGGAGCTGACGGATTTCTACTTCATCGAGAAGGAGGAGCCCGAGCGGGTGGCGGACATCATCGTGGCCCTCGTGCGGAACCGGATTCCTCGCCGTTTCGGCCTCGATCCCGTGGAGGACGTGCAGGTACTCACGCCCATGCACCGGGGGGTCGTTGGGGCGGGCAACCTCAACCTGGTGCTCCAGAAGGCACTGAATCCCCGCTCCCTCGACGCCGAGGCGGGATTTCTCCGGGGAGGGCGCGTCTTCGCCGAGGGAGACAAGGTGATGCAGATCCGGAACAACTACGACAAGGAGGTCTTCAACGGCGACATGGGGCGCATCGTCCGGCTGGACCGGGAGGAGCAGACCGTGACGGTCCGCGTGGAAGGGCGGGACGTGCCCTACGATTTCTCCGAGATGGACGAGCTGGTGCACGCCTACGCCGTGTCGGTGCACAAGTCCCAGGGGTCGGAGTATCCCGCGGTGGTCATTCCGCTGCTCACCCAGCACTACATGCTGCTCCAGCGGAATCTTCTCTACACGGCGGTGACCCGGGGAAAAAAGCTCGTCGTCCTCGTGGGAACCCGCAAAGCCCTGGCCATCGCGGTGCGGAACGACCGCCGGGAGAAGCGCTATTCCCTGCTGACGGAGCGGATCATGGCCGCCCGGCGCGGAGCGGTGTCACCGGCCCTTTCGCCGGGCCTGTGACGGGGCACCCTGTCGGGGGAGGGCTCCGGGGTCCGTCCCGGAGGGCGCCTCCGCGCTCCGCGGCACGCGACGGGACCGGGAACGCGGAGGAACATCCCCGGCGCGCTCCTACGTCCAGGGGACGCCCGCCCGTTGTTTCGGATCCTCGCCCATCTCCAGGAGGAAGGCGTCGATGAGGCGCCGGGAGATGCTCGACGGAGGCGGAAGGTCCGGAAGGTCCTCCGGGGAGAACCACCGGGCGTCCTCGATCTCCTTTTCGTCGATGCGGATCTCCCCCGATTCCCAGAGGGCGGTGAAGCCCACCATGAGGGAGTGGGGAAAGGGCCAGGGTTGGCTGGCGACGTAGCGGATGTCCTTCACGGTGATGTGGACTTCCTCGAAGACCTCCCGCGCCACCGCTTCCTCCAGGTTCTCCCCGGGGTCCACGAATCCCGCGAGGACGCTGTAGCGCCCCTTGGGAAAGTGGGGGCTTCTGCCCAGAAGCAGTCGGTTGCCTCGGCGAACCGCCACGATGATCGCCGGAGAGACCGGAGGATAGGTCACGAAGGAGCAGGCGGGGCACTCCCGGGCGCGTTCCTTCGCGGAGTTTTGCATCGGGCCGCCGCAACGGCCGCAGTAGAGGGTGTTCCGGGTCCAGTTCATGAGCTGGAAGGCCGTTCCCGCCAGGGAGAAGACCCTTTCTCCGAGCAGTGCCCAGAGGGAGCGGCGGTCTTTCTGAAAGAGGTTCCCGGGGATGGCGCAGTCCGGGGAAAGTTCCCCCCAGGCGAGGCGCTTTTCATCCGGAGGGCCGAAGTACCCCGACCGGAGGAGTTCCCGGGCGAGAGGCGGTTCCTCCCCGATGGGAAGAGCGGGCGTCTCCCCGGAGCAGAGGAGAATGTCGTTGCCTCGGAAGAGAAACCAGGTGGTCCCGGCGGTGCCTCCGTCGCTTCCGCCGTCGGAGTGCGCCGGATTTCGGTCGTTGCCGTGCGTGTCGTCTGCCGTCATGGGAATCCCTCCGCAACGGGTCGGGCCGGCGCCGCCTCGGCTGTCTTGCCCGGTCTCCGGTCCGTCCCTGGACGTTTGTGTGACAAAGGACGGGTCTCATTCTACTCCTTTTCCTGTGCTTTGCCGGGGCGCACTCGAAGAAGAACCATTCGTGCAGCGGAGAACAAGACGGGCGGGCAGGGCCGCGAAGGAACGCGGCGGCGATCTTGTTCCGGGTCCGGTGTTGTGGGGAAGCGTTTTTTCCAGGGCGGACGGCGGGATGTTCGTTCCGGGTTCGTCGGCGCGGAGGTGGAGTTTTCCCGGATGTGGCGGCGCGGAATCGGAGCTTGTGACGGGCGGCCCGGAGGGATTCCTCCGGGCGCAGGAGGTGGAGTTTGTCGGGTGTCGGGTGTAGCGGCGCGCCTGTTCTGGACGGGGCGGCGCGGCGTGTGCGGCGGGGGCCGTTTTTTCGGAGGTGATGCGCATGACGGGGACGGTGGAGAAACCGGAAACAGCGGCGGAGAGACGATGGAACGCCCTCGCCGGGGGCGCGCCGGAGCAAGGACGGAAACGGTCCTTCCGGTACGGATGCGTCCGCGCCCGCTTGTGTGCGCCGGTGCTTCTCGCGCTGGGACTCGTGCTCTTTTTTCTGTCCGGAAACGCCTTCGGAGAGGCGGACTCCTTCGCCGCGGCGTTGCGGACGGCGCTCCTGGAGAGGAAGACCTTTTTCCGCTACGAGGAAAGAGGCGCCGCCTTCAACCGACGGAGCGTCGAGGCCGTCCGGGAGCAGGTGCTGCGCGAAGTGCCCGAATTCGACTATCTGGTGGAGCGGTGGACCTTCCGAATCGTCCGGGGCGGGGACAAAAGCGCGGTGGAGGTGCGCATCGACTACTGGGAGACCCCGGAACAGCGCGCCTTCGTGGCGCGCCGGGTCGGAGAGATCCTTGCGGAGATCGTCACCCCGGAGATGGACGACTACGGGCGCATCGCCGCAGTGCACGACTTTATCGTCGCCACTGTGGACTACGACCGGACGCTGCGGCGCTTCACCGCCTACGACGCGCTCCGGGGGAAGGCGGTCTGCCACGGCTACGCGCTGCTCGCCTTCGACATGTACCGCGCCCTCGGCTACGAGGTGCGGATCATCTCCGGAGGCGATCACGCCTGGAACCTGATTCGGGTGGGCGGGAACTGGTACCACGTGGACACCACCTTCGACGATCCCACCTACGACTTTCAGGGGCACTTCACCCCTGAGGAGAAACGGCGCATCGCCGGGGAGATCCGGAGGGATCACCTGTTGCAGGACGATGAAACCATGCGGCGGAGCGGCCATGTCTGGGACCGGAACGCCTTCCCCTCCGCTCCCGTTCCGTTTCCCGGTCCGTGAAAAAATGCGAAGAAGAAAAACGGAAACGAAAAGAGAAGCAAAGAAGGGGTGCGCCCCGAAGGAGGAGGGCGGAGCACGGCGATCGTGCTCTGTCGTGTCCCGGAAGACGAAAGCCTTCCAGCCCTTGAGGAGACCGGCTGTTTCACAAAGGGGCTACGAAATAGGCTGTGTTTTTTGAAAAAAAAGGTCTATTTCGCAAACTCTTCCTTGCTCTCCCAAGAACACGTTTCTTCATAGGGGTGTTTAACTCTTTTGAGATGTTTTCCGGTTCGCCTATGCTATACTCGTGTGCGGAGCTGCCGCATTGCGACACGCGGCGCCTCGCACCCTGGGGGAGGTGGATCCGTGGCCCGTTCCTTGTTCGGCGGAAAGGAATCGAGAACATCTCTGTCCATCGAGGGGGACGGCCTGCGCTATCTCGAGATCGGCAGGCGCGGCGGAGCCTTTCGCGTGCTGTCGAACCTGGTTCAGCCGCTCCCTCCGGGGACGGTGCAGCAGGAGCTGTTGGGAGATCCGACGAAGCTGCTTTCCGCCCTGGAGGAACTGCGCGCCCGGAGAGGGCGCAGATTCGTCCTTCCCGTTCACGTGGGACTTCCCTCCCGGGATGTGATGCTCCGGGTGGTGGAGCTGCCCAGGATGAATCCCGAGGACGCCCGGGAGGCGTTCCGGTGGGAGTTCGACAAATATTTCCCCTTCTCCGTGACCGAGGCGGTGTACGACACGTGTCCCGTGGAGCATCCCGAGGAGGGGGGCGGCGAGAACATGCGGCTCCTCGTCGCCGCCGCGCGGCTGCGCCTGGTGGAGCTGCTCCTGGAGGCCTGCGAGAATGCGGGCATGTCCGTCGCGGGGTTGGAGCCCGCCCTTGCGGGACTGCTGAGGACCTTTTCCGGGCCGATTCCCTCCGCCGAGGGAGGTTTTCTGTGTCTTTCCGTCGGGCGGCTGAGCAGTCATGTCGTCGTGGGCTACCGGACCTCGGGCCTTCTCTTCCGCACACTCCTCGTGGGGGCCGAGAGTTCCATGGGGTTCGACGAGGCGCTCCGCTCCCTCGCCCGGGAGGTGGGGTCCACCATCACCTTCGCGGCGGGACAGTTCCGGAATCTCGTCGTGGACCGGGTGCTCGTCTGCGGTACCGCCGTGACCCGGGAGAAGCCCCTGGCGTTTCTCGCGGAAGC
>NZ_JARKPW010000198.1:0-21328 GCF_029975095.1 Aminiphilus sp. | reverse complement strand
CCTTCCGGCGATCACCCTCTCTCTCATGTCCATCTCCATCAACATCCGCTTCTTCCGGGCGAGCGTGCTGGAAAATCTCCACCACCGCTTCGTCCTCTACGCCAGAGCCCGGGGCGTGCCCGAACGGCGCGTGGTGGGGCGCCACATTTTCCGTAATTCCCTCATCCCCATCGTCACCGCCGTGGGCATGCACCTGGGTGAGCTCTTCGGCGGTTCCGTGGTGGTGGAGAACGTCTTCGCCTGGCCCGGCGTGGGGCGCTATGCCGTGACGTCCATCTTCAACCGGGACTATCCGGTGCTGCAGTGCTTCCTGCTCCTCATGACGGGCATCTTCGTCCTCTGCAATCTCGGCGTGGACGTGCTCTACGCATGGCTCGACCCGCGCATCCGCTTCGGCGGGGAGGAGCAGCCATGACGCTCCTGCGGACCCTTCTCTCGGGCCGGACCACGCGTCTCGCGTTCGTCGCGGCCTGCGCGGTGCTTTTGGTGGCCCTCTTTGCGCCGCTCCTCTCGTCCTGGGACCCCGACGATATTGATTTGTCGCAGAAGCTCCAGGCTCCCAGCCGGGAACATCTTCTCGGCACGGATCACCTGGGGCGGGACGTACTCGCCCGGCTGCTCCACGGCGCCCGGGCCTCCCTGGGCTCCGTGGCGGTGATCGTCGCGGCCATCCTTCTCCTGAGCCTCTCCGTGGGCAGCGTGGCGGGATACGCCGGGGGCATGGTGGACGCCTTCCTCATGCGCCTCTGCGACACCTTTCTCACCTTTCCCACCTTCATTCTCGCCATGTTCCTCATCGGCATCCTGGGCGCGGGCATGACCAACGTGATCCTCGCCATCGTCTGCACCCACTGGGCCTGGTACGCCCGCATCATCCGGGGGCTCGTGCTGAGCCTCAAGACCCGGGAGCACGTCCTCGCCGCCCGTGTGGCGGGAACGGGACAGTTCCGCCTTGTGATGCGGCACATCCTTCCCGGCGTGCTTCCCCAGATCCTGGTGCTCGCCACCCTGGACATCGGTCACATGATGCTCCACGTGTCGGGACTCTCCTTTCTCGGCCTGGGCGTGCAGCCTCCCACGGCGGAATGGGGTGTCATGATCAACGACGCCCGGCAGTACATCTGGACCCAGCCCCAGCTCCTCTTCTATCCGGGGCTCGCCATCTTCGTCACCGTCATGGCCTTCAATCTGCTCGGGGACGGCCTTCGGGACGCCCTCGATCCCGTGGGAGAAACAGGGGGGTGGGGGAAGTGAAAGGAGACGCGGTGCTCGCGGTGGAGTCCCTCGAACTGGAAATTCTGCGGGGGCGACCTCGGAAGGTGGTGCGGAACGTCTCCTTCTCCGTGCCCCGGGGGCGTGTCACCTGTCTTGTGGGTGAGAGCGGCTGCGGCAAGTCGCTGACGTGCCTCGCCATCCTCGGCCTGCTTCCCGAGGCGGTGCGGCGGACCGGCGGAACCATCACCATCGACGGGGAGCGGGTGAACGACCTGTCCCCGGAACACCTCCAGGCCCTTCGGGGCGGCAAGGCCGCCATGATCCTCCAGAATCCCATGAGCTGCTTCGATCCTATTTGCACGGTAAAGAGCCATTTTCTGGAATCCCTCGCCGCCCACGGAGGAAACCCCGGGCGCCTCTCTCCGGAGGTGATGCCCGAGAGCGACCTGGCCCGGGCGCGACGCAGCCTCGCCGAGGTGGGATTCGACAGCCCCGACGACATTCTCGACGCCTATCCGTTTCAACTGAGCGGAGGCATGCTGCAGCGCGTCATGGTGGCCCTTGCGCTCCTCTCGGAGATCCGGCTGCTTCTGGCGGACGAGCCCACCACCGATCTGGACGTGGTGTCCCAGGCGCGGATTCTCACCCTGCTCGACGAGACCCGGCGCCGCCACGGCATGGGCGTTCTCCTCGTAACGCACGACATCGGCGTGGTGGCCCGCATGGCGGACTTCGTGGTGGTCATGCACAAGGGCGAGGTGGTGGAGCAGGGTGAGGTGGCGACGCTCTTCGCGGCGCCCCGCCATGCCTATACCCGGGCATTGCTCCAGGCCCATCTGAGCCTTTACGGGCTTTCCTTCGGCGATGAGGCGGTCGGGGTCGGAACCGTCTCCCCGGAGCCTTGCCTTGCCGCGGCGACGCCCGGTCCCGTTCCCGAGGAGGTGCGCCTCCGATGAATCTTCTCGAAGCGCGGCAGGTGGCGAAGCGCTACCGTCGCGGCGGCCTCTTCGGCAAGCGCAGCGAGGTGCGGGTCCTTGAGGACGTGAGCATCGCCCTCGAAGAGGGCAAAAGTCTCGGTCTCGTGGGGCGGAGCGGTTCCGGCAAGAGCACCCTCGGGCGCCTTCTCCTCGGCCTGGAACGCCCCGACGAGGGGCAGATCCTCTACAAAGGGAAGGACATCTTCACCTCCGGAAAGGAGCACTTCCGGCGCTTCCGAAGGGACGTGCAGGTGGTCTTTCAGAACTCCCTCGGCGCCGTCAACCCCCGCTTCCGCGCCGTAGACATCGTGGCGGAGCCGCTGGACAACTTCGAGCCCCTTTCCGCGGCGGAGCGTCGCTGCCGGGTGGCGGCCCTCCTTGAGGGCGTCGGCCTCTCCGAGGCCGATCTGGACAAATTCCCCAGCCAGTTCAGCGGCGGCGAACTTCAGCGCCTCTGCATCGCCCGCGCCCTGGCGCCCAGGCCCCGGGTGATCATTCTCGACGAGGCCGTGAGCAATCTGGATATGCTCATCCAGGTGCAGGTGCTCAACCTGCTCCGGCGCCTGCGGGACAATTCCGGAACCACCTTTCTCTTCGTTTCCCACGACCTCCGCCTCGTGGCGGACATGTGCGACTCCGTGGCCATCCTCGCGGACGGGCACATCGTCGAGCGGACCTCCCCGGAGAAGCCCCTTCGGGACTTTTCCCACCCAGCCTTTCTCGAACTGCTCGACGCGGTGCTCCCCGCCCGCCCCGACGGCTCCGGCGTGTTCCGGAACATCCTGTCGCAGGAACGCACGGCGTAACATTTCATCGTTTTTCTCTCCATCCCGGGGATTGTCTCCACGGAGGAATGCAACCGGACGCTGGTCGTGGTCCAACTCCCCGGGATGGAGAAAGCACCGCGCTTCCGGCGGCGGGTTGGTTTTGGTGACGGAAAGGCTGCATGATTCCGGTTGTTCCCCTGACATGTGGCGACAGGTGGGTCTGAAACCAAGCGGCAGTGGATGTCGTCTTTGCGGTTGACCGTGACTGGATCGGGCGGGTGTTCCCCGTTATTTCAGTGCGCTTTCAGTGTCGATCGGCCTCCGAAGGACGTTTCAGCAGATCCTTCCTCGTGAGGCCGTTTTTTCTTGCCCTCATGTTCCAGCCGGAATGTGTTCCCATAAAGTACCAAACGAAGCGGGGAAAATTGGGGCGGACGAACAGGGGTGGGGCGCTGCGTCGGGAGAGGATGTTTTCGGTGATTTCCTGCAGCGCCCGAGAGGTGTTCTTCAGCAGTCCGCGGCCGAGGGGGACCTTTTTCAGGGAACCGACCATCTCGCCCGTGCCCTGTCCCATGCCCTGGCCGAAGTGAAGTCCGCACCGGGCGCACCAGTTTTTCACAATGTCGATGGCGATATGGTTCTGCTCCCCCTCGAAGAATCCGTTGTTCACGATGGTGTAGACAAAGATCTCTTTTTTCCGGCCCACCTCCGGCCTTACTCTTGCGGAACAGGACGAAGGGAGGCTCCTTTTCGAGTATAGTGGCGAAGGTGTTTTCGATTGACGAGAACAGAACAGGTCACGTTACGTTGCCAATGAAGTCTGTTTCGGGAGGTCCCACAGATGAGCACATCTCTTCAATCCGAGCGCCTGGAGCTCGTTTCCATGGATGCGACTGTTCTCCAGGCGTTGCTTGACGGCAACTTTCACAACGCTGCCCATATCGGCGGTTTTCTGATTCCTGCGGATATTCTCCTGAGACGCAGCGCCCTTGTCAGGCGGGTCGAGCAGCTTCGCGACGATCCGAGCCTTTTGCCCTGGCTGCTGCGCGCAGTGGTCGTGCGGGAGTCGCAGACCATGTGCGGACGTATCGGCTTTCACTCCCGGCCGGGCCCCCCGGATCTTGCCTCGGTGGCGCCGGACGGGGTCGAGCTTGGGTACGAGATCGATCCCCGTTTCCGGAGGCGTGGCTTTGCAAAAGAGGCGGCTCTGGCACTCATGAAATGGGCCTTCACGCAGCATGGTCAGAAGTGTTTCGTTCTCTCGATATCCCCCTCCAACGAGCCGTCGTTGGCGATGGCGCATTCAATGGGTTTCGTGGAGTGCGGATCACAGCTTGACGAGGAAGACGGGCTGGAACTGTATTTCGTCAGGCGGCTGGACCAGTGGCCCGACGAATGGTCCCGGGTGCTGGGCGCCTGACCGGTTCTCTGACACCGACCTTGTTGGGGTATGGACGGCTCATGTATCGACACGAGCCATGAAACGTGCCGGGAAGGTCCGTGCGGCGAGGTTGTGAGCGTGCCCTGTGTTCGATTTCGTCCGCACGGGAGAGTGTTCAGGGTGATTTCGATTGACTGCGGCGATATTCATGCGTAAAATGCATGCGCTCTGTCCAGTCTTTGAATCATAAAAAAAGAAAAAAGGGAGTGCATGGTCGTGACCTTCGATGAAGTGAACACCTATATCACCAATCTCTATGCCGCCAGAACCAACTTGACACAGTGGCAGTATGCCCGGGAGACGGAACTCAAAGAGTACATTCCCACTGTGGATGACGATGTGGCGAGGTTTCTCGGGGTTATGCTGCATCTGCTGCGTGCGAAATGCGTTCTTGAAATCGGCACGAGCATCGGCTATTCGACAGTCTCGATGGCGCAGGCGGTCAAGGCCTACCAGGGCCGGATCGTGACGGTCGAATACGATGAACAGGTGGCCCGACAGGCCCGTCTCAACTTTGAGCGGAGCGGCGTATCGGACAGCATCGAGCTTCTGCAGGGAGATGCCCGGGAGATCCTTCCTCAACTGTCCGGGGAGTTCGACCTTGTTTTTCTCGATGTGGACAAGAGACTCTATGCTCCGTTGCTCGCCGACTGCCTGCGGCTTCTGCGCCCCGGAGGTGTTCTCATCGCGGAGGACACACTGTTTCCTGTGATCGAGCTGGAATCCAAATGGCATCATCTGATTGCGCCCATAGAGGAATTCAACAGGGCAGTGGTCGCTCTCGGGGATGTGGAAAGCACTGTCCTCCCTATAGGTGACGGGGTGACTCTGGCGGTGAAGAAGTAACCCTGTCGTTGCGCTGAAAGCGCGACCGACGCACGCGCTTTTCCTCAGCGGTGCATGTGCCAAAAAGGAACGTGCGGGCCGCCTTCATGCTGCGACGACCCGCACGGCTCTTGACGTTGGATTACATTCCCCGCTTACGCCGGTTGTTCTCCTTGGCGAATCGTCGTGCGTTTTTGATGCCGCCCACTTCCGCGAACATGGTGGCGATCTTCTCCGCCTCGATCTGCCGTGAATTCAGTCCTTCGTATCGGGCTTCCTTCTTCAGTTTCTGGTAATTCGAGAACCGTTTCGCAGAGAGCAGGCCGTCGCTGATTGCCTGCTGTACCGCGCAGTGTGGTTCCCCGGTGTGCGTGCAGTCGTGGAATTTGCACTGCGCCGCGAGGGCGTCGATGTCGGCGAAGGCTTTCGCGAAATCGGCGCTTTCGATGCCGAGTTCTCTCATTCCCGGCGTGTCGATGACGGCCCCGCCGTCCGGAAGGATGTAAAGATCCCGCCTGGTCGTGGCGTGCCGGCCTCTGTCGTCGTTCCGTAATCCTCGTGTTTTCAGAGCATCGTGGCCGAGGAGCCTGTTGATCAGGGTGGATTTGCCCACGCCGGACGAGCCGAGAAGGGCGACGGTCCGGCCTCTGCCCAGGTACTTCCGGACGGAGGCGCAACCGTCCTCGGTCAGGCTCGACGTGACGAGCACGTCAACCCCGCATGCCACCGCGTCGAGTTCTTCCAGCTTTTGGGGAAGGTCGTCGCACAGATCGGCCTTGGTGAGCACGATGACCGGCACGGCCCCGCTGTCCCAGGCCACGCCGAGATACCGCTCCATCCGCCGGAGGTTGTAATCGTTGTTCAGCGACATGCAGCAAAAGACCGTGTCGATGTTCGCGGCGACGACCTGCTCGCCCTTCGCCGTCCCCGCAGCCCTTCGGATGAAGGCGCTTTTCCTCGTCAGGACGTGGCGGATGATCGCGTTGCCGCCGCTATTCTCGTTCCGATCCAGCATGACGAAATCGCCCACCGCCGGATAGTCCGAAAGAGTTTCGGCGTCGAAGCGGACCTTTCCGGAAATCTCCGCCGCCACGTCGCCGTTCTCCGTCATTGCCTTGTAGAGATCCTTGTATTGCGAGATGACGCGCCCGACATACAAATCCGGATACAACGAGGCCTCGGCGAGAAACCTCCGGTCGAGACCGATGTTTTCCAATTCTTTTTTCATTGTCATAACCTCCAAAAGTTTTTGAGAATCCCTTTTGGGAGGCGTATACACTAGATCGTTTTGTATGCACCTCCCCGAGGTGCCACACTCTCCACTGCACGTTTCTTCGACATGAAACAACAACTCCTTATTGAGGTGGATTGTCGTGCCGCCTGATGATAGCACGAAAACTGATCTTGCCTGCCAAATGTGAACACACGGCTATGCGGCAAACATCGTCTAGCAGAAAGGCTCTTCTTCCTCCGCTGCGAGGCGATAGAATTCTTCCATAAGGGGGAGAAAGGGTCGGAGAGAGCGCCAAAGAGGAAGAGGCCCCAACCTGCGTGGAAGAGTACCATGAGATGCCGAGGAGGGGAGTTTTTCCTCCATAGGAGGACGATGTGTTGTCCCCCAAAAGAGTTCCCGTTCCAGAGGAAGGGGTTCTGGAGAAAAGGAGGAGCTTTCCGCAACGTCCTCTTTTTCGGAAAGGCCGAAAAGATCTTCCCGTGCCAACCCTCGAAGAGTGAGAAGAAGGAAGGGGTCCATCTCAAAAGCTTCTGCCATGAGGTAGAATACCGCGGCGATATGCTTGCATGGATTTGACCAGTCCGGACAAGAACACGTTGTTTCGAGGTCTTTTTCCGGGGAGGGAAAGAGCGGAAGTCCCGCATGATTGAAGAGGTTCTCCATCTCCCGAGGAGGGTCCTTCTTCAGAAGTCGCGCCGCGAGAAAGGGTTGTTCCTCCAGGGCCGCGAGAAGTTTCCTTTTTTGGTCCGCCGAAAGAGTACGGCATTCCAGAAGAACGGAATACTTTCCCGCCCGAGATCCCTGGACTTTAGCGGTCACCGTGCCGGAGCGGATGGTGAGTTCCGTTACCTGCCCATTTCGGGCGTAACTCTTGCCCCGAGAGAGACGTGCTCCGATGTGGGAGGACTCGAGAATCCGAATCCATTCCTTTCCCCACCAAGAGGAGGCGAAACTTCCCCTTCGGCTTAACGCTCTGATGCCTCCATCCACTTTCCGTGGAGTGGAGGGTTCGTAGGCCATAAAAGAGCTTTTTCGTTCGGCCATGGTTTTTACGCCTCCAGCGCTTCGGGATCCAGACGCAGCAGTTCCTGGAGTTCCCGATCCGAAAGATTGCCGATCCAGAGGTTGTCGCCTCCCACGATTTTTTCCGCCAGATCCCGTTTGTTTTCCAGAAGCTGGTCGATACGCTCTTCTAGCGTTCCGGATACCACGAAGGTGTGCACCTGTACGTTTTTCTTCTGGCCTATCCGGAAGGCGCGGTCCGTGGCCTGGTTTTCTACCGCCGGATTCCACCACCGGTCGTAGTGGATCACGTGGTTTGCCCGTGTGAGCGTAAGTCCGGTACCTCCCGCCTTGAGGGAAAGAAGAAAGATTTTTGGAGCTTCCGGAGCGTGTTGAAAGACCTCCACCATTTCGTCCCGCCTTTTTCGAGGCACTCCTCCGTGCAGCAGAAAAACCTCCTGAGCGAAATGATGTTGCAGCCACTTCTGGAGCATTTCCCCCATTTCCCTATATTGGGTGAAGATCAGGCAATGTTCCCGGGTTTCCTGAAATTCCTCCAAAAGATCTACCAAGCGCCGCATTTTGCCGGACCGGCCCTCCGCCAGAGAAGAGCCGTCTCCCAGGAACAGGGCGGGATGGTTGCAGATCTGTTTGAGTTTGGTCAGGGTGGCCAGCACCAGTCCCTGGCGTCCCGCGTTCACTCCGGTGGCGAGGCCTTCTTTTAAATCCTCCAGCACCGCCTGGTAAAGAGATGCCTGTTCCTTGGTAAGGGAGCAGTATTCCTTGGTGACGATCTTTTCCGGAAGATCCCGTATGATGTTTTTGTCCGTCTTGAGGCGCCGCAAAAGAAAGGGAGATGTCATGTTCCGGAGCTTCGCGAGTGCCGCCTCCCGTTGGAAACGTTCCCGGGGTTTCTGGAATGTCTTTCTGAAGAAATTCTGATTTCCCAAAAGGCCGGGATTAAGAAAATCCATCAGACTCCAGAGATCCAGTGGATGATTTTCCACGGGAGTTCCTGTAAGAGCTATGCGGTGTTCCGCGGAAATGTTCCGAGCCGCTTTGGATTGCTTGGTTTCCGGATTTTTGATGTTCTGAGCCTCGTCAAGGATCAGGCTTCCCCAGAAGACTTCCTGAAAAAAGGGAAGATCCCGCTGCAGTAGTCCGAAGGTGGATATCACCAACCCCTGATTCCGCACAGTGTTGACAAAGTCCTTTTTTTGCTGCCGGGAGGAGCCGTGATGTACCAACACCGGAAGGTCGGGAGTGAAACGCTCCGCTTCCTTGCGCCAGTTGGTCACCACCGAGGTGGGGCAGATCAGGAGGGCCGGCCTTGTCTCGCCTTTCTCCCGTTCCCTCTGGAGATGTGCCAGCGTCTGTACGGTCTTTCCCAGCCCCATGTCATCCGCCAGACAGGCCCCCAGACCCCAGCGGCGGAGTGCGGCGAGCCAGGTGAAGCCCTCCACCTGGTAGTGCCGGAGAGTACCCCGGAATCGCCGGGGAAGCTCCTCTGGAACCGAGGGTTTTTTCTGCCGGAGATCTTCCAGCACTTCGGCGAACCATCCTTCCACCTCCACCCGTTCCACCGGAAATTCTTCCGTTTCTCCGATTCCCTCGCCTGCCAAGGCGGAGGCCAGAATCTCCGAAGCCAGGATCTCCCGAAAATCCTGTTTTCCAAGAAGATCCAGGGCCTTTCGGAGGTGTTCCGGGCTCGTCTCGATCCACTCTCCCCGAAAGCGAACCAAAGGTGTTTTCAGTTCCGCCAGCAGTTGCATTTCCTCCGGCGTAAGTTCCTCACCTCCTAAAGAAAGTGCATATCGGAAACTCAGAAGAGCGTCCAACGTCAAGCTGTCGTTCTCCGAGGAAGCATTGGAGACCTTAGCGGTAAGGCTCACTCGCTTGAAAGCCTTACGACGCACCCACCAAGAGGGGAGTTGGAGGGTGAATCCAGAAGCTTGAAGCACCGGGGCCTCTTCCTTGAGGAAATGCAGGGCTCCCGAAGCATCCAGAGAGAAGCCCCGGAGATTTTTCCCCTTCAGACTCCCCTCGATGCGAGGAGAGATTCGGGCTCCCTGTTCCAGAGCAGCAAGCGCGAACTCCCGTGGAACTCCTCCGAAGGCGTCTGCGGAAAGCGGAAAATGCGCCTTGTGACTCCAAAGATTTTCAAGAGGGAAGAGAAGGCTAGGGTCCGCTTTGGACTGCAGGAGATAGCGCACTTCCCAGAGATTTTCTCCGACGGGAGGCTCTTCCAGGCGCAAACAGAAACGAAAGGGAGATGCACTGTGAAGTCGGGCGGGGCGACTCCAAGAGGCGAGAGTCTTGGAAAACTCCCGAAGTTCCTCTTCTTTTTCCCATGGTATCCTGGGAGAAGGGACTTGAAGTGCTTCAATCCAAGCGTCGTGGAGGTTGGAGGGTTTTGTCCGGACCTCCTTGGACCGTCTTTTTTGGAGGCGAGCTCGAATGATCCGGTCCAAGAGGACCTGAAGCATCTCCAGGGCCGATTGCCTGGGAGAAGTTCGGGGCGGTTCCTTTCCCCGAAGAGTCAGGCAGCGCAGTACCCCTGGGAAAGTACCCGCAAGCCGTTCCAGCTCCTTTTCGAAATCCTCCGAAAGCACGGGAATCCACCGGGCTTCCCAAGAGGAATCCTCTCCCTGTACCAGGGAGGGCAGGTAGCTTTCCCGGGCCAAAAGGTTTTCCGCAAGCCGAAAAAGCCGAGTTCCCCAGAAGAGCGAATTCCCCGGAAGAAGGCGACTTCCCGAAAGCGGAGTAAAATCTTCTTTTCCAAAAAGCTCGCAAATCTCCTCCGTGGTGAGAGGAAGAACGAATATCGGGTGAGACGCCAGGACGATCTTTTTTCTTCGGTCCGGTTCCTCTCCCAAAAGCGGGGACGAAGGAAGGGGAGTATTTCCCGAAGAAGGAAGCCAGGCTGTTCCGCGTAGAAGGGGTGTGTTTCGGGAGGAGGAAAAAAGTCCCGCTTCGAAAAGATGTTTTGGAAGAGGGGGAAGAGGAGGCACCGTCTCCCGACGCGGTTCTTCCGCCCAAAGATAGAAGTTGCGTTCCGCAAAAGACAGGTGTATTCCCCGCATGCAGGTGCTCCATATACTTGAAGTGTGTGCCGAGAATCATATTGTACCATTTCCGTTGGTCGAAGCGGATCCTGAAGGCCGGACCGCTTGCCGCGCCAGCAAGGCTGAAATCCTATACTCCTCGGCGGGACCATTCGTATTGCAGCGGCGAAAAAACATCGACCGCACGCCGCGGGGTCGTCGTTCTCGACAAGACGCTTCTCGCAGACGGCGAATGAGAGGGTGTCGAGTCGCACCCGATACCTCCGGCGATTATGGAAGCGCTCGATGGCCCCCCTCGCCGTTCCCTGTCGCGTCGCATGGCGATGGTGAAGAATCGGCTCGTTTTCAGCGCCCGGGGAGCGCGGGTGTCCACAAGTGCTACGATGCTTCGCTCGGCTCCGGAAAATGTCGTGACGTCTTCGAAGAGGCGACGCGGCGACCGGAATCGGTGCAAGGATCTTGTTGATGCACCTGCGTGTCACGAAGTTCCGAGAGCAGCGCTTTTGCATAAGCGCCGCTCCTGATTTCGCATTCCCAGAGTACGAGGACTTTCCATCCCAGGGAGCGCAACGCCCTTTCCTTTTCCAGATCCCTGCTCACGTTCTTCTGGAATTTCCTGAGCCAGAATTCCCGATTGTTTTGTGGTGTCGATGTTCCGCGGGAGCACGTTCGATGACGGTGCCAGAAACAGCCGTGCACGAAAACGGCGAGCCGATATCTTGGAAGAACGATGTCGGGACTTCCCGGCAGATCGGAGCGATGCAGGCGAAAACGGAATCCTTTTTCGTGGAGAAAGGAGCGGACACGACGCTCCGGTTCCGTATTTTTGCCTTTGATCCGAGACATGATGCGGTGTCGCTCCTCGGAAGAAAAACAGTCCGTCATGACTGTCGCAGAGTGGAGAGCCGGGCGGTGATCACGCGGATCGAACGTTTTGGGGTACACGTACGCCGGTTTCGGTGTCCGTCGCCGGAGGGGGTGTGGAATTTCCGGGATGCTTTTGCCCCAGACCGATCAGTCGTAAGACATGGCGCGCCACGTGGTAAGCCATGCGAACCGGTACGGCATTGCCGATCTGCCTGGCGATCTCGACTTTGCTGCCGCAAAAGAGGAAAGAATCCGGAAAGGTCTGCAATCTCGCGGCTTCGCGGTGAGTGATGGGACGGTCCGCCTCGGGATGGAGGTACCTCCCTTTTTCCGGTTTGAAGAACTCCGTCCGGATCGTGAGCGCCGGTTTGTCCCATTCCAGGCGGCCGAACACGTCCGTACTTCCCGATGGTTTGTCGAGCCAGCAGCGCGGGCACAGATCAGGGCGGGTGCGCATGAGATCGAAGCGGTTTCCTCCGGGAGGAATGGTACGGTATCTTTCTATGGATTCCGGTGTGGGATTTCGTCCCACGTGCAGCGATTCGCCCGTGGGAACGAGGGGAAGATCGCCCAAAGCGTCTCGGACCGTTCGGTGTTCTCCCGGAGGCTGAGGCAGACACGCCCAGCCGTTCCGAACGCCTATGGTCACGCCTCGGCGCCGTTTTTGGGGAACTCCGAATTCCTCCGCTTCGAGCGTTCCCCACGCGATGGAATAGCCCAATCGTTCAGTTTTCTCCACGAAGAGACGAAACTCTTCGGATTTAAGAAAGGGTGGAACATTCTCCATCACAAAGGCGTGCGGGCGCATCTCAAAAAGCGCTCGGTGAAATTCGAAACACAGGGCGTTCATAAGGATGTGCGCATCCTGTCGGTTTTGTCGGGTACTCATTTTTCCGAGGGGAGAAAACCCCTGGCATGGAGGACCTCCCACGATGATGTCGGGGGAGAGAGACGGAAAGGGGCGGAGATCTCGGATGTCTCCCGTAAAAAGGGTCGCTTCGGGGAAATTGGCCTGATACGTTTCGGCGGCGGCCTTGTCCGATTCCACGGCGAAGACCGGTCGTGCTCCGGCGAGTCGGAAGCCGAGAGAAAAGCCTCCGGCGCCGGCGAAAAGATCTACGAAAACGGGGACGTGTTCCGTTCGTTTCAAAAGAATTCCCATGGGAAAATCCTTTCACACCGCCAGATCGAAGGGCAAATCACTGATATCACGCAAACGTCGTCCGGAAATGAGTGTTTCCAAAATATCCATCTGGTCTTCATTCGCCAACGAGGTCACGGCGGTCTGTAGTTCGTGGAGAGCTGCGTGGTAGACGCAGTCGATGTCTCCCATGCCGAGGGCCAGAGAGGCGATTCGTGACGGAAGAGGCTCCGCAGTGAGTGCCACGATGTGCGGCGTGTTGCCCTTTCTGTTCCGCATCAGATTCAGTGCCTCGGTTCGCGTGTTCTGTGCTCGGTCGGAACGGATGGTGAGCTTGCAGGAGATGCTCGCATGGAGAATCGCCGCCCCGCCGCCGCAAGCACCTTCAAGAAGGGGTGCATGAACGGCGACGGGGCTTTCGGCCTGTCGGCGGCCGTACTCCCTTTCCGTAAGAGGGTGTCTGGCGATGACGATGTCCGGGCGAATGAAGTATTCTTCACCGAAGATCGTCTTCAGGTTGGGATTTTCGTCAGTGATCCGCCTCAATAAACCGAGATGGCTGTATTGGTCGAACCTGGAAATATCGGCCTCCGTTTCCCACTCCCATGTCCCCGGTCGAAAATCTTTCATGAGCGGAAGGGTTTCTTTGAGGAATCCCAAGCACACATCGGTAAACACGTTGCCTCTTGTCTGGGAGGACTTCGGTTTTCCCAGTGCCTTGCCCGGCAACAGATTTGTCCACGCCATGGCGATGGAACAGCTCGATCGATTATCCACATCGGCGATGTTAATTGTATCACCGTATTTACCGGATGATTTCAAGGCAAAAACTCTATTTTTCAACGTTTTTAGGTATGTTGTTCGAGAATCAGTGACAAGATCGAGTATTGTTTTCACGTTTCGAAGATCCTCCTTGCTGGAGTGTCATGTGTGGAGGGGAGGCTCTTTTTTGTTTATTCTACCATAGTGCTCCTGCTCATGTGGTTTATTCTACCCGTTCGATGTCAGCCCGGAAGAGCCTCTCTGAAGGATCCGGAAGGCATTGTTCTTTGGATCGAACTTCTCTTTCCGCGTCGATTCTTCGTCTTGGTGAACCGTTGCGCCTTTTTGATGCCCTTTGCTTCTGCGGGCGTTGTGGTGCTGTTCTGCACGTCGTTCTGTCCCGGGTTCAGCTCCGCCGCGAATGTTTTCCTTTGCCTGGCGTTACCGCATGTCATCGGGAACGCCAGGCCTAAAGTCTTCAAGTGTACTGCCCTGTCGTGTGTTCACGAGCGACGAAGCGGGCGGAACCGTAATGCTCATGGTTCCGTAGTGAAATGCCGTTACGCCGAAGCCGTTTCCTGCACGTGCCATCGCCGCCGTGCCGTTTTCCATTCCCCTCTTTTGATTTTTCCCATAAAAGCGTACAATAGTGCCCGAGAAAAGAGCCGGGGGCATCCCCGGCTTTTGTGTGCCGCACCCTCGGCAAGAAGGAGAAATGCACGAACCATGTCAACCTGTTTCGAAACCCCCACCAAGGAAACAACTCTCCGGAAGGAGATCGAGCGCCGCCGGACCTTTGCCATCATCAGCCATCCCGACGCGGGAAAGACGACCCTCACGGAAAAACTGCTGCTTTTCGGAGGAGCCATCACGATGGCTGGAGCGGTGAAGGCCCGCAAGGCGGGACGTCACGCCGTCAGCGATTGGATGCAGATCGAGCAGGAGCGCGGCATCTCCGTGACCAGCTCGGTGATGAAGTTCGAGTACCGCGGGTACGAGATCAACCTGCTCGACACTCCGGGACACGAGGATTTTTCCGAGGACACCTACCGGGTGCTTACCGCCGTGGACAGCGTCGTCATGGTGATCGACAGCGTGAAGGGCGTGGAAAGCCAGACGCGCAAGCTCATGGAGGTGTGCCGGATGCGCAACACCCCCATCATCACTTTCGTCAACAAGCTCGACCGCGAGGGCATGGCCCCCCTGGACATCCTGGGGGACATCGAGGAGAAGCTCCAGCTCGAGTGCGCGCCTCTCTCGTGGCCCATCGGCCGGGGAAAGCTCTTCAAGGGCACCTACAACCTCTACGGCAGGGAGCTGAATCTCTTCACGCCCGGAAGCGACCGTGTGGAGAAGGCGCGGGTCATCCGGGACGTGAATGATCCCGCTCTCGACGAGGCGCTGGGGCGCCAGGCCGATGAGCTGCGCGAGGATCTCGCTTTGCTGGAGGGGGCGGCGAACCCCTTCGAGATGGAGCATTACCTGAAGGCGAACCAGACGCCGGTCTTCTTCGGCAGCGCCATCAACAACTTCGGCGTGAAGGAACTGCTCGACACCTTCGTGGAGATCGCGCCGTCCCCCCTGCCGCGGCCTGCCGTCACGCGCACCGTCGCTCCGGACGAGGAGGCATTCTCGGGTTTCGTCTTCAAGATCCAGGCCAACATGGATCCCTCGCACAGAGACCGGCTGGCCTTTCTGCGGGTGTGCTCGGGGCGCTTCCAGCGGGGGATGCGCATGCGCCATCACCGTCTCGGCAAGGACGTGACCGTGGCGAACCCGGTCATCTTCATGGCGCAGGAGCGGGAGCTGGCGGAGGAAGCGTGGCCCGGCGACATCATCGGCATCCACAACCACGGCACCATCAAGATCGGCGATACCTTCACCGAAAAAGAACCCCTCAAATTCACGGGTATTCCGAGCTTTGCGCCGGAGCACTTCCGAAGGGTGCGCCTCCAGTCGCCGTTGAAGGCGAAGCAGCTCCAGAAGGGGCTGCAGCAGCTTACCGAAGAAGGGGCGGTGCAGCTTTTTCGCCCTCTGGAGCGGAACGACTACATCCTCGGGGCCGTGGGAGCGTTGCAGTTCGACGTGACCATGGCGCGCCTGAAGGCGGAGTACGGCGTGGAGGCGGACTACGAGCCGGTGAACTACATGACCGCCCGGTGGGTGACCTGCGACGACAGGAAGATTCTGGAGGAGTTCGAGAAGGCCAATCGGAATGATCTGGCCATGGATGGAGAGGGGAATCTGGCTTTTCTTGCCGAGGGCAACTGGCAACTGCGCCTCGTGGCGGAGAAGTGGCCCCGGATCGTCTTTCACACCACGCGGGAACTGCGCTGATCCTGTCTCGGCTGGATTCGGGCCGGATCGTGTGGTGTCGCGAAGCTGAAAACTAAAGAACGAGCAGGGCCTTGACGAGTGCTCTGATTGCTTCCAGTGTTTCCGGGGTTGTTCTTCCGGCTAGCCTGGCCGATCGGTTTTCCCAGTCGATGGTCTTGATCTGATCGCAGAGAACAACCCCCGTTACGCTTCCCGACATCGTGTCCAGGAGTACCTCGAAGGGGTAGCCTTTTGCCTGTTTCGTTACCGGAACGACCGTACAGAGGTTCAGTATGCGGTTCGCGCTCTTCGGCGTCAGAACGATCGCCGGGCGTTCTCCCGCCTGTTCGTGGCCGATGACCGGGTTGAAATTCACGAACACCACATCTCCGGCATCCGGAACCCATGAGTTTGCCCCCATGTCCGTCATTCGCCGTGCCTCACCAGATTTCGTTGCCCACAGGGAAGCCCCAATCGACAGATTCGTGCCGGTTTGCGTCGGTCACCCGAGCAAGCAACTCTTCGAGCGTGGGGTGTTCGGGGCGTTTCTTCACGCGAAACCCTTCGGTGGTGGCCAGCAGCTCGACCCGGGAACCCTCTCCGAGTTTCGTCTGTTTTGCCAGAGACTGCGGAATTCTGATGGCAAGGCTGTTCCCCCATTTTACGACACGTACCTCCGTCCCGGTTTTCAGCGTCCTGCCCGTCGTCTTCACGCCATTTCCCTCCTTCCCTTCGACACAAAGACACCCTTATTCCCCCTCGGGCTATTGTGTGTATCTGCCATGTCGTTCCGCGTATATACAGAGTAGAGTTTCAGCATCCGGTGAAGCTTTGTTGTCACTGATTTTATCAGCATAATCCATCCTTTTGCCTTTGTCAAAAAAATAAAAAGCCTGCAATAGCGGCGGAATGGATGGAGACAGAGGAACGGCTCAAAGCCTACGCCCGCCAAACGGGGATGGAATAGAGGCTGTCTTGCTCTCGTCACTATCACGGGAGGGCCCCCCCGAAGGAGGGTGTCTCGTGTCCTCGTGCAGGGGGGCCTGCGCCTCCGGTGTTTTTCTTCCGTACCTCACCCGTTTTTGAGGTCCGCGATCTCCTTCATGGCTTTGGGGATGTCGATTCCCTGGGGGCAGAGGGGAACGCATTTCCCGCAGGCGATGCAGCTTTCCGCCCGTTCCCGTTTGTTCAAGGCGCGGTAGTAGGTATTACTGAGCACGATCTCCGCAAGGCCCGGGTTCGACGAGCGGACTTTGCGGTAGTGGTTGTACAGCGAAAACACCCTCGGGATGTCCACTCCGGTGGGACAGTCCATACAGTAGCGGCAGCCGGTGCAGGGGACGGTTCCGGAGGAGCGGTAGCTCGTCGCGACCTCGGCGAGAAGGGCTCGCTCCGTCTC
Organism: Aminiphilus sp.; assembly: GCF_029975095.1. NCBI lineage: Bacteria > Thermotogati > Synergistota > Synergistia > Synergistales > Aminiphilaceae > Aminiphilus > Aminiphilus sp. The sequence continues at coordinate 4,317 of NZ_JARKPW010000198.1, read as the reverse complement.
CGACAGGGGGCGGAAGTGCGTCATCGTCCTCAGATTGTCCTCCACCTGCCCGAGGGTGCTCATTCCGCTCAGAACCGTCAGCACTCCCGGAAGGGAGGCGGCGTAGCGCAGCGCCCACGATGCCTGGCTCGCCTCCGGGTCGGCCCGTCGCAATATCTTCGCCGCCGCCTCCGGAAGGTCCGCGAGCGCGCCGCCCCGGAGGGGTTCCATCACCACCACGGGAATGCCCCGCTCGGCGAGGAGGGTGTACTGGCCTTTTGCGTCGAGGTCCTCCCAGTCCAGGTAATTCACCTGCAACTGACCGAAATCCCACTCCCCTTCGTTGACGATCCTCGCGACATGAGCGGTGGTGTCGTGTACGGAGAACCCCAGATAACGGATGTAGCCCGCCTCTTTTTTCTTCCGCAGGAACTCGTAGACGTCGTATTCGAGAACGGCGTCGTAGGTTTTTCCTCCGATGTTGTGGAGTAGGTAGAAATCGAAGTGCTCCACGCGGCATTTTCGCAGCTGTTCGGTGAAAATCCGCTCCAGATCCTCCTTTGACGAAAGCACCCACGGGGGCATTTTTGTGGCCAGGTGATAGCTGCCCCGGGGATGTCCGGACAACACTTCTCCGGCGAAGGATTCGCTCGCTCCCTCATGGTACACCCAGGCGGTGTCGAAGTAGTTCACGCCTGCGGCTATGGCCGTGTCGACCATCCGGCGTCCCGTTGCGAGATCGATGTCCTTTTTGTCCGACGACCGAGTGGGCAGGCGCATCAGTCCGAAGCCGAGCAGCGAGACGGCTCCGTCGATATCCTTGAACGATCTCGTTTCCATGGTGATGTTCGACCTCCTTTTTTGCAGCTCCTGCAGCGGAGCACAAAGACGGGCAAAAGTCGTGCGGAAAGGAAAACCGTGTCCGGGTATCACTATACCGCATCGGAGGATGCGGGGCCAGGGAGGGACACTGCCGGGCGGGAGGTTGCCGACGTCCTTGCGAGGGAGCACGAAAGCGTTGCACAAGGGTCATGATTCCGTAACGGGGAGAGGGTACGCTTGCGGGGAACGGCAACTTCATCCTACGGGAGGTCGATGGAATCGTGATGTACGGGTTGTTCAAGGCATGGCGACGTTTCCGGCGCGGTGTCGCTGCGTCGGTGTCTCCGGCGGTGTTTCTGGGAAGTGCGCTCCTCGTCTTTGTTCTCGCCGCTGCGGGGTGGTGCGGCGAGCTGGTCCTCTCGCCGTTTTCCGGAACGTCCGGAAAAGGGTTCGACGAGGTGTACGTGGTGGACGGCGACACGCTCTCACCTGCGGAGAGGGTGTCGGGGCCGATTCCGGAGGTGCTCGCCGCCTTCCGTGGCGAGGGGGAAAGACTGGTTCTCACGGTGTTTCACTTCAATGATCTGCACCACCACATCACCGTTCCGCACAAAACGCGGGGAAATACGCACTTTCTCGCGCAGATGGTGCACCAGGTACGCGAGGCCAGGGCGGCGAAGGGTGCCGACGAGGCGGTGCTCTTTCTCTCCGCCGGCGACGACCACACGGGAACACCCTTCGACGAACTGCCGGGGGCAACGGGGCGGAGTTCAAGGTCGATCCTGTCTATCGGGCCTACAGTGCGGCGGACCTGGATGCCACGGTGATCGGAAATCACGACCTGGACAAGGGAACGGAGATCCTCGCCAAAGGCATCGCCCAGGACGCCCGTTTTCCCGTCCTGTCGGCGAATCTCCACGGCTCGGCTGTTCTTCGGCCCGGACAGATCCACCGCGTCCTTCTCGGCGTGGTGCGGGGATATCGGGTGGGAATCGTCGGCCTTACCACCACGAACTCTCCGAAACAACCCGAGGATCCGGGCTTTTTCGTCTCGCCTCCGCTCGAAGCGCTGCAGCATCTCCTGCCCGCCCTGGAGCCCCTCTGTGATGTGGTGATCCTCCTGACCCACGTGGGATACGAGGACGAGCCCGCCATCTACGGCGACGAGAGCGACCGTTTTCTTGCCCGCAAGGCTCGGGAACTCACGTCCAAACCGGTGCTGGTGGTGGGGGCCCACAGCCACTCCGTGCTGAACGAAAAGGGGCTGGAGGTGCGCGAGGGAGACGTGCCCATTCTGCAGGGCGGCCAGCGAGGACAGTTTCTCGGCAGGAGTCGTCTCGATCTGGTGCGCTCGGGTGATGCGATGCACCTTGCAAACGTGGAGGCATTTCTCATTCCTCTGAAAAAGCGCGATGACCGCGTCGCTGCGGACAATCCCGACTACGGCAGGTTCGAGCACGACGGGGACTACGACGAGACGTTCGAGAAGAGCACCGTGGATCCCCTTTTCGCGCTGCTGTCGGAGAAGATGAACGAGCCCCTCGGCGCGGTGACCGCGGACGGCCTTGATGCGGACCGAACTCTCGTGGAGCGCTATACCGGAGAATGCGCCCTGGCCAATTTCATGAACGAGGCCATCGTGCGGCGTGCGGTCACGTTCTCGGAAAAGCCCGTGGACCTGGCGCTGATCAACGCCTCGGGCGTCATCGCCGGAGTGGACAAGGGGTCCCTCGCCTACAGTGACTGGTATGCGGTGATGCCCTTCGCGGACACGCTCCAGGTGGGGGAGATGACGGGAGCCCAGATTCAGGACATGGTGGTCAACAACGCCAAGCGCATCATCCGACCCGACGAGGCGGCGGGCATGGATCTGAAGAACACCTACGTGGGAAGAGGATTTCTCCATTTCTCCGGAGCGCTCCGCTACACGATCCGCCTGGGAAAGGATGCGGGGGAGACCGTTGCGGAGAACATCACGCTCCACGGCAAGCCCATCGAGGAGCAGCTCGACCGGGTGTTCACGGTGGTGTTCAACAGCTATATCGGAAACGGCGGCGGAGATAGTTGCTGGAACGGAAAGAAAATTCCCGACATCACCGCCGAGGTGACGGGATTCGACATCGGTTCCCTGCCCAAGAGAGACACGGGGCTGATCTACCGCAACGAGATCATCGCCGACATTCGCACCCAGGGCGGCATCGACGCATTGAAAGGCGCCGCTTTGGACGGCAGGGTCACGCTGGTTCCGTAACCGTGCGGTGCTTGCGGCAACATCGGTGGCGCGCACGCGCCCCGGGTTTCCGCGACAAAACGCCTACGCGTTTCTCTCTGAAAAATCATCGGAATCCCACAGGGAAAGCCGCTGCAGCGGCTTTCCCTGTTTCGCATTGCCGCCTGTACGCGAGCAGGACGACAAGGGGAAAATACCCTGCTTCAAGGGCACAACGGCGACATCGGCGCGGAGTTTTTCGGAAATTCCTCAATTTTTGCGAAAGAGACGTGAAACTTTCCTCTCCGAAAGGCAGTTGCCTCTCTTGACAGATCACCCTCCGTTCGGTAGGCTGAAAAACAAAAATACGGGACAATGTGTCCCATTTTTGAAAAAGGAGGCCGAAGGAGATGCGCGAGGAGGAGAAGGAACAGCGACAAAGTGCCGTGGAAAAAATCGTCGCCGTCATGGAACTTCTCTGCCTCTCCGGAAGAACCTTCAGCCTGCGGGAAATCGAGAGCCGAGCGGGAATTCCCCGGAGCACGCTCCATAGGTTGCTCCTCTCGTTGGAGAAGGTGGGATGGGTGACGCGGGACGCGTCGTCGGAGCGTTTTCGTCCGGGGGTGCACTTCTTTCTGTTGTACCGGGGCGATCTGTTTCACGGCGAGCTGATCCGGATCGCCGGGCCGGAGATGGAGCGACTCGTCCGCGAGACGGGCAAGACTGCGGTGATGAGCGTGCTGGAAGGAATGACTGGGCTCTGCATTCACCACGTGGAGCCGAAGGGAACCGCGGTGAAATACGTGGCGCACAGGGGCATGGGCGTTCCGGTCCACGTGGGAGCCACGGGCAAGGTGCTGCTCGCTTTCTGCCGGAACGATCTTCGGGAGCGCATTTTCGCCTCGGGGCTTCCCGAGGATGTGGACGGAAACGCGTTGCGGCGGCAGCTTGCGGAGATCCGAAGGCGGGGTTATGCCTACAGCAGGGAAGAGTGGATGGAGCACGCCGGGGACATCAGTGTGCCTCTTGTCGATGGCAGGGGGGAATTCGTGGCGCAGCTCGGGCTCGCCGGGCTGGTGACCAGTTTCGAAGGGCAGGAGGAAGCGCTTGTCGCAAAGCTCAAGGACGTAGCGGGCCGGGTGAGCGGGGCGTTGCAGTCCGTTTTTTCGGGATGAAGCGAGGCGAGGAGGCCGAAGCCACCCGGGGCGGGCGCGTGTGTGCTTCCGTGCATGTGGATGTCTCCGGAACGCCCCTTCGGAAGCCGTTGCGGCTGTTGGAGAGGCTGCCGAAAAAAGAGAAACGTGCTG
>NZ_JARKPW010000185.1:0-7961 GCF_029975095.1 Aminiphilus sp. | reverse complement strand
AATCCGCTCCCATACGTTCACCACCACCGCCGGCCCGCCGTCCTCCTCGCCCACAGAGAGGCCGAAGAAACTATCGGAAGCCATGGGGACGGGGAAAACCTTCACGCCCGCGTGTTCGAGCAGGCCGCAGATGTCGTGGATTGGTTCGGTGACCTTCAGCCCCAGCTTTTTCCGGCAGAGTCCGGCCGCCTCGGCAAGGCGGTCTCTGGAGCATTGCCTCCGGACAGCGCCAAGGCTGAACGGCATCTTTTTATTCAGACTCTCCTCGAGGAAATTGAAATCATCGAGCCACCTGGCCACCTCGGCCAGGACATTCTCGCGATTCTGCATCCGCTTCGCCGAACGGAACCGGACGGTGCACAATTCCCGAACCGGCTGGAAAAGCTCCTGAAGCTTCACATCGAGGGCCTTGGCGATTGCCTGCATGGTCCTCATCCGCGGCTCGCTCTTTGCGAGTTCGAGACTCTTTATCGCCGGCAAGGAGAGACCCGCGTCGTCCGCTAGGGCGCTTTGGCTCAAGCGCTTCGCAGTTCTCAGTCGTCTCACGTTCTGTGCGAGCATCTTCAAATTCACGGCGGTTCCCCCCTTTTGCTTTTCGAAATATACTATAACCCATGATATTGTCAAATGGTATCTTTCAGTCCGCCGCAAAACGGAATGGATTATGCTCTTGACATGCTCCCCTAAAATAGGACCACTGGAAGAGTTAGTGAGTTCCACAACCAGGAGGTGCCAAAGGGAGCATGAGACAACGGTTCAGCGATGAGCAGATAGTCGCAATCCTGCGTGAAGGCGAGGGTGGAGCCGATTCCATTCGCGACGTATGCAGAAAGCATGCCATTACGGAAACGACCTTTTACCGATGGCGGCGCCGCTTTGGAGCCATGTCGAAGCCTGAGGTTCGCCGCCTACGCGAGCTTGAGCGGGAAAATGAGCGCCTCAAGCGCATGATGGCCGAACGGGATATCGAGCTGGACATCATCAAGGAATTTCTGGCAAAAAACTCCTGACGGCACAGCAACGAAGGAGAGCCGTGACGTTCTGCATGTCGCGAGGGCTTTCGGAACGTCGTAGCTGTGCCATCGCCCGGATCAGTCGTTCCAGCTACCGTCACAAACCCGTCCCCGATCGGGACGAGCAACTGACGAGCGAAATCAAGCAGATCGCAAAAGAGCACCGGCGTTACGGATATCGCCGCGTGTGGGCTTTGCTCCGACGCAGGAAGCGGTATGTCAACCACAAACGCGTGTATCGACTGTGGAAAAGCGCCGGGTTGTGCCTGCCGTCGTGTAAACGGCGCAAACCCGCCCCGAAAAGGGGGTACACCCCCATGGCGGCGCTCTATCCGAATCATGTCTGGACCTATGATTTCATGGAAGACAGGACTGCGAACGGCCGAAAGATCCGGATACTCAACGTCGTCGACGAGTTCACGCGCGTCTGCCTCGCATGTGAAGTCGCCCGCCGGTTCGACGCAAGGGCAGTGATTGCCGTTCTCGAAAAACTTTTTGCTCGAAACGGGATGCCGGAATATCTGCGTTCCGATAACGGCTCCGAGTTCATGAACACATTGAATGAGTACTTGTACTGGTATAACGGAAAAAGAATCAAGATATCGTTGGGTGCGAAGAGTCCGCTGGAATACAGGAGGATGGATCCGGCAGCACAGCAGTCCAAATAAACGTCCGCACCCCCCTTTTTGGGCCATTTCTATTATGCAACAAACACTTTGGTGCTGATTATTTCCTCCTTCGTCCAGAAAAGAGGAGGGGCAGCAACCCGCAGAGGACTGCCCCGACTACCGAAGGAGCTGCGCCCACAGTACATCCTCCGCCGCTTCCGGGATCCGTTGTCGGTGTCGCCGAAGGAGGTGCGTCGCCCGTCAGTGCGGCAAGCGCATTGTCCACCCGGATGCGAGGGACGGTCACCCCGTTTCGGTTATCGTAAATCCCCTTACCCGTTCCCCGCAGCGCGTCAAGGATCGTATCCACGTCCGCATTCGGCGCTCTGGAGCGCAGCGCCGCAAAGGCGCCTGCCACGTGGGGAGTCGCCATGGATGTTCCGTCGAAACCCATATATTCCCAGTCGGGAGTGACGGGAACGGAGGACACGATGCCTCCGTCGTCGGCGGGGGCGACGGATCCTTCCTCGTGCCAGACTTGTCCGCCCGGAGCAAGGAGAGTCAGGTACGCGGAGGAGTTCGAATAAACGGCGATTTCGTCGTTCTTCGTTACGGCCCCCACGGAGACGGCGTTGGAAAGACATGCGGGCATGTTGATGCCCCCCGAGAAGCCTTCGTTTCCGGCGGCGACCACTGGAGCTATTCCTGCGGCCCGGAGCGCGTCGAATGCCGTTTTCATGGCGGGATTTTGAAGATCGCAGGATCCTTCGATTTCTTCGCTGCCACCGAGACTTAGGTTTACCGCAGCGATCTGGATCGTCTTCGAGAGTTCGAGCACGCGTTCGATACCCGCAATAATGTCCGAGTCAAAGGCTATCGTCGCATAAAAGATTTCTCCTGTTTCTGTATCCACAAGTTCCTGTGAGCAGAATACTTGAATGGCAACGATTCCCGCGAGGGGAGCGACACCGGAGAAGTCGATCACCCGTCCTCCGTTGCCGTTTCCAGCGGCGATGCCCGCGACGTGAGTGCCGTGATTGCATCCGATGATGCTCAGGTCGCAGTTGTTCCCGGATCCAGGGACTATCGAGGAAGATTCCCGGTTCGGGCAGACGGAATAGATGCCGTGTGCGGGGTCGTGGGTGGAGTAACATCCCTCCCCGACGATTCTTCCCTTGAGGAACGGATGGTCCAGGTCCACTCCGGTGTCGAGGATGGCCACGGCATAGCCTTCTCCCGTAGCGCCCATGGATTGCGCCGTCGTTCCTCCGATAAGAGGAACGCTTTCCTTCAGCGAAGGGAGATTGATCCGGTCGGGATAAATCCCTTTGACGAGAGAGGATGCGGCAAGGGCTTTCATTCCCGTTTCGCCGGGCGCGGACATGGCGAGAAAGGGAAACGTTTCGTAGCGGCGCACGGTCCCTTCCTCCGCATTGACCCCGAACGATTCGAGGTGCACAAGTACCTGTTCCTGTGCGACGGATATGCGGGTCTTCCGTTCCTCTGCGGAGACGAGTCCCTCTGGAACGCGCAGTTCCACGAGAATTCTCTTGCCTTCGAGCGACGCAAGCGCCTTTCGGACGACGGGGTCGTCCGCGGAGAGTCGCGGTGCAGCCGCAAAGGCGGAACTGGAGAAAACACCCGCTATCAAAAAGAGCAGAAAGAGAGATAGAGCACAACGCATCTGTGAAGTCCTCCTTGAAAGGTAAATTTTTTAAACAAAACCCTAGCATTAATTCATGACTCATCTCAAAAAAACATTCATCGCAAGTCTACCTGACGGAGGATTTTCTTTCAAGAACTCATTCTTCTCCCAGAATGGAACCACACTGACGACACGAGGCGACCCGGTAAGCCGCGATGAGATGCGCGACGGTGGTTCCCGTCAACGTTTCCCGGAGCGCAAGCACCTCCGCAGCTGTGCTTCGGGCAGTTTTTTCTCTGCCAGGGAGTGCGCCACAGTTCATCCTTCGTTATTGGCAAGGGAGAAAACTTCTTCGGAGAGGCGCCACGCAGAAAGCTTCTGGGACATTGCCATCTTGCCCGCCACAGTATGTTTTCTTCGGTTTTCATCGATAGCATTTCTGAATCCATCATGAATTCCGGCAGCAGGCCTTTTTCGAGGATCGCCCTTGTTTTTTTGCGTTGTCAGCGTCGAATCGATACGCATCTACATGGAGCACAGTGCATCCACGTCAACGTTCTTACGATTGCTGTCCGTACAGGCCACACCAAGATTCGCCTCGGCAATGTCGCCGGGCCGCAAGGATCATGCCCCTTATCTCCCGGAGAAAAGCTTGGCGGCCTCTTCAAAGGGAACCGGTGCATAGTCCCACACATCCACGCCCACGTTGATCACGGGACCGAGCTTCCGGAAGCAGGTGTGCACATGGCCACAGAACCAGCGTCCCCGAATCGCCGACAGATCCTCACCCTTGAGCAAGTCGTAGAGTTCATGATCCGCCTCGTCGGGCAGGTCGTCCAAGTACTGCCGGTAGAGCCGCATGGGTGAGTGGCAAGCCCGCACCTCTCCGCAGCGCGTAACAAGCCGCAGGTCACCTTCCCGCTCCACTACGGCGGAAAATCCTGCTTCGAGATAGGTCTTCGGAGAGAGCTTGTCGTGATTGCCCAAGAGGAGGATCTTTACCTCGCCGTGCAAACGGGGGACAAGTCGACGGAGCCTGTGAGCAAGGTTTGCGGTGTCGTTCGGCTTTCCCCAGAGAAAATCCCCAAGGAACAGAACGACTGATTCCTTTTTGGGAACCAGGGCGTTGTGCCGCTCCATGAGTGCCGTTTCCATCACCTCCGTGTCCTTGAAAGGCCGTTTCGCATAAACGATGATGTTTGCGTGTCCGAAATGATGGTCCGCCGAAAGAAACAGGGGAAACATGTCGGTTTGGAGGTCCAGGCGAAACGCCGCCCCGTCCTTCTTCGAGGAAGGATGCACCTTGAACAGCTCCTTTTTTCGTAATACTCTAGATTTACCGTACATTTCGGCACACCGAAAGAAAACGATCGACACCAGGAAAGATTTCCTGGAAAGGCTCTCTCGGGAGATATTCGCCGTCGTCGTTGTGGAGGTGCCCGAAGATCCAGAGGCGCGTTTGCATCTTTTTCGCAATTTCCTCCAGCCATTCGGCGACGGGATCCTTAAATCGTTCTCCGCAGAGAAAGGCGTACACCGATTTAGGCGCGGTGTGTGTCAGTACCAGATCCACTCGCCATTCCCTCGCTTCGAGAGCTTTTTCGCCCAGCTTCATTTCCTCCTGACTCGGAATTTCCCACTCCCACCAGGATTCCCCCAGCCTCCTGTATTTTCTGTCTATGGAAAAGGCGCCTCCGAAGCACCAGACTGAACGCCCGGCAATTTCGCAGATGCGGCCGCTCCGGAGGTGAAAAATGTTTTTGCGTACCATCCCTACATTCGCACCCCAACGGAATTTCGTATGGAGCGCATCGAGCTTGTCGAAATTCTCAGGGTTGCCGTCGATGAACAGGGTATCGCGAGCCAACGCTTCGAGTTGATCGAGAGCAGACATTTCCGCGCTGTCAGGCTCGCGTTTCCAGAGCAACCCGAAATCGCCGGCGACAAGAAGGGGCGTTCGCTCGTCCCCGCCCTGCCGCTCATTCTGCGCGATCTTCGCAAGATTGCATGCGATACGCCCATATTCAAGCGTTCCGTGAACATCATCGGTGACAAACACGTCTCCTCCTCCTGTTGTACCCCTACGCTCGCACAAGATCTCGTTTCTCCTTGGGAATCCTGCCTATAAACTCTTTTGCCGCTACGGGCCTGTCATCGAGTGCACGGAGCTTTCCCATCCTTTCAAGGCCCGTGAGAAGCGCCTCGCAGGAGAGAATCCTGCAGAATCTTGGGGTGCGCACCCGTTCAAGGGTAGGATCTTCCACAACCGCAAAAACCGGCGATGCTCCCGCTCTGAGGTCGCGTCCTTGGCCGGATTCGAGCAGATGCCTGGCGAGGGCGAGAAAAAGCGATCTGCGGAAGGAGGGGTCGGCTTGGCGAAGATCCTCCTCCGCCCTTTTTCCCATCGCCTCCTCGAGCGTCTTCTGGGCTTCCATTTCCAAAAAATACGCCGCGTTTCTCCCGAACCAACCGGAACGATCAGGAGTTTACAGCGTTCCAATTCTTTCTTCAGCGTTTCAAGATACTTCGGATAGGAAAGACCACGCATGACCGCATCGGTGACAAGGATGCGCACACTGGAGCAGGCAAGAGCCGGGAAGGCATCCAAGAGCCAAAGAGACACAAGCGGGGCCGGGTCTGGAAAAAGGATGCGCAGCAGGTTCCTCTCGTCGAAAGGCGCCCCGGAGAGGCGCGCGAACCGCCTGACGTCTCCAGAGAAGGCCGTAGCCTCTCGAAGCTCCAGATACTCCACCCGAAGCGGACATTCCAACTTCTTTTCGTCGAGTGTAAAACGAAACGAGAGCTTGCAGGAAAATGAGGAAAGGACGCGAAGATGATCTCTCCCTGCGTGTGCTGTTATCGGCCCTCCCATCTCTTCTCTCCCATTCTCCGCTCCGACCCCGAACCGGCTCACTGACTCATGTTCTCGAGCTTCTGCAAGGCCTCCGTATTCTTCAGCCTCTTGTTGCGCCGGGCGATATCGACGGCCCGCTCGCCCCGGTTGTCCACGAGGGCCGCATCCGCCCCCGCCTGCAGAAGTGCGACCACCACCTCGGGATGCGATGTGAATCGCGCGGCATAGAAGAGAGCCGTCCAGCCGGTCCGGGTCCGGGCATTCACCTCCGCGCCGGCGTTGATGAGGGTCAGAAGAATTTCGGGATTGCGCGTGTGCGTCGCGGCCTTCATCAACGCCGTCTCGTTCTCTTCGCTTCGTGCTTCGATCTCCGCTCCGGCCTCCAAGAGAACGGCGACGACCCGGGGATTGCGGTTGAACGCCGCGGCCTTCATCAAAGAGGTCCAGCCTTCGTGATTTCTCGCATGGATGTTCGCCCCCGCCCCCAGAAGAGCGACGACGACCTCGGAATCGGCATTCTCTCCGGAGGCGAACATCAGCGCCGTCTCGCCGCTCTCGTCCCGGGCGTTCACGTCCGCTCCCGCCCGGATGAGGGACGAGACGATTCCTGCATCGGCTCCGTATCCGGCGGCGAGCATGAGCGGGGTGACACCGAGAACGTTCCGGATATTCACCTCCGCTCCCGCTTCGACGAGGGCAGTGGAAACTGCGGGATTGGGGTTTTTCCCCGCCGCCACCATCAGGGCGGAAAAACCCTCCGCATCACGAGCCTTCACGTCCGCTCCGGACCGGAGAAGGGCCATGACCACCTCGGGATTCGGGTTTTGTCCGGCGGCGAGGAGGAGAGCCGTCATGCCCTGCTCGGTTCGGGCATGAATGTCCGCGCCCGCTCCGGCAAGGACGGTGACGACCTCCGGATTCGGATTTCTCTCCGCCGCCGTCATCAGGGGCGTGCTGTCGTTCTCGTCGCGGAGGTTCACGTCCGCACCCTCCGCGAGGGCGACCCGCACCTCCTCGGGCGTGCCGGTTCCGCACAGCTCCAGAAACGTCGCGTCGCTCACGGCACCGAGCGCTCCCGAGACGAAAGCCAAGGACAGCATCAACATTCCCGCGAACAGCGGCACAATGTTCTTCCGCATGCTCCCTTCCCTCCTCCGAACACGTGACTGCCCGGATGAACCCGCCCCGAGCCCTTGAAGAGATTCATCCTTTGCGACACAACACCATGAACCAGACGCACCATCAAAAAACACTTCTACAAGATACCATCTTGCCTCAAAAGAGAAAATGTCGCATGGGAAAAAGGTATCGCTTCCCTGCACGAAGCAGGGGTTGACAGCTGGAGGGAGGAGGAGTTAGAGTCATCGAACTTTGAGCGTGCTCTGCGCTCAATATCACTCGTTACTCGTATAAGGAGGAATTGGCATGTCTTGTTCGGTACAGAAACACGGTGCATTTCGTCTCGCAGTGGTCTCTCTGGTGTTTTCCCTCGCACTGGCCGCCTCCGGCGCCTTCGCCCACGATTTCTGGGTGAACGCATTTGAGCCGAAGGACGGCCTCGTCAAGGCCGAAATCGGCTATGGTCACGATTTTCCGAAACCGGAACCCATTCCCGAGGACCGAACGCACCTCTTCGACGTGCTGCAGCTGGCGACACCGGAGGGAACGGTGAAACTGACCCCGGGGGGAACGAACTACGCCTACGAGGGCAAAGCGGATCTGAAAAAAGGAAGCTACCTGGTTCTCGGCTTTTACCACCCCACGTTCTGGTCCAAGGGGCCTGACGGCTGGGCACAGAAAAACCGGACCGAACGGCCTGACGCCACCTACTGCGAGGAAGT
>NZ_JARKPW010000181.1:0-24949 GCF_029975095.1 Aminiphilus sp. | reverse complement strand
GCCGCCCCGGACACGGCCTACGAGATCGACCTCTACACCGGAGTCATGGCCGGTGACCCCGTCTCGGGAACGAGGCTTGCGGGATCACGCACCACGGGCACGCTCGCCGTCCCAGGCTATCGCACGGTCACCCTCGCCCGGCCCGTCTCCCTTGCGGCAGGACAAAGGTTTTCCGTCGTCGTGAAACTCACCACTCCAGGCTTTGACGCCCCCATCCCCGTGGAATACTCCGTCGCGGGCTATTCCGACAAGGCCACCGCCGCGGCGGGACAGAGTTTCATCAGCGTCACCGGCGACGGCGGCGACTGGGATGATCTCACCGTGATCGCAGAAAACGGAAACGTGTGCCTCAAGGCCTTTGCCGGGACAGGAAGCACCACACCCACACCGACGCTTACGGTCACACCGGGCCCGGGCGGATCCGGAGGCGGAGGATGCGTTCTCGGAGGAGAAACCGCGGGCGCGCTGCTCCTCGCTCTTCCGCCTCTTCTCCTCTTTCGGCGACGCTGACCGACACAGAGCTCACGCCGGGGAAAAGGATGGCAACACCGCACGCCATCACTCTCCCCGGCGCGATTCCCTGGAAAACCACGCCACACCGGAGAACGGACGCAGCGACGCGGTTCTTCCCGAAAGGCACTCACTCTTTCACGAACGTGTGTGCAATCTTTCCGAGCACACGTACTCCCTCGTCGAACTCCTCGTTCCAGGAATGCCCGCAGTTCAGACGGATGTATCTCCTGTACGCATCGGTGGTGGAACAGATCAGGCCCGGGAGAATGGCGATGCGGGACTCCAGCGCCCTCCTGTAGAGTTCGAGGGAATCGCCGCCGGGAGGAAGTTCCACCCAGAGGAGAGCACCTCCCTGGGGCGCCGAAAGACGCGTTCCCTCGGGGAAATGCCGCTCCACACCGCGCCTGGCGAGATCGATGGAGCGGCGGAAGGTGTTCCGCAGATGCCGCAGGTGCCGCTCGAAGGTCGGCTCCTTTTCGAGCACCGACGCCACCACCCTCTGATGCAGACTCCCCGTCCCCACGCTTGCGTTGAGCTTGAACCGCGCCACCTTTTCGGAAAAACGTCCCGCCGCAGCCCACCCCAAACGCATTCCCGCAGCGAGCGTCTTGGAAAAGGTCGAACAGGAAAGGACCATGCCTCTGCGATCGAAGGCTCGGAGCATTCGCGGCCGCTCCTCTCCGTAGGCCAACTCTCCGTAGGTATCGTCCTCAATGACGGGAATGTCACGACGGGTGAGAATTTCCACCAGAGCTTCCTTGTCCTCATTCCTCATGATGAAGCCCTGTGGATTGTTTACATTCGGCACGACCAGACAGGCCGCGACCTTTCGTTGCGCCAGAACGGCTTCGACCTGAACAGGATCAAGCCCCCTGTCGGGGCGGGCGGGCACTTCCAGGGCAAAGAGCCCCAGATCCTCCATGATCTGCAGGAAACCGTGATAGGCCGGACTCTCCACGAGCACCGCGTCCCCCGGTTTCGTCACGGCCCGAAGACAGAGGGCAACCGCCTCCGTCGCGCCATTGGTGATGACGAGTTCTTCCGGAGACAAAAACCCGGCCCGCCCCAGGCATCTCCGGGCGATGCGGCGCCTCAGCTCCGGATAGCCCTTGGGATGTTCATATCCCACGACGGCATCCATGTCCTGGCGCAAGACCTCTCGCGTGAGGCGCGCAAGAAAAGCCCGGGGCATCAACTCCGGAGACGGGGACGCCCCTCCGAGAGGCAGGATGGAGGGCGTCGCCGCCGCTTCCACCACCGCTGCGGCGAGTGCGCTCCGCGTAGGGTGAAGGGGATCGGGAACACCACGGAACGTCTCGGGCAACGGAAGCGAAGGACACCCTCCTTCCACGACGAACCCCGACCGGGGACGGGAAACGACCAGTCCGCGCCGTTCCAGTTCAAGATACGCCTGATAGACCGTAGCCAGTCCGAAGCCGGTCCGGCGGCGCAGCTCCCGTAAAGAGGGAAGCCTGTCTCCCGCGGCGAATTCACCGTCCCGGATCCGTGCCGCCAATTCCTCCGCCACACCCATGTAGAGGAAATTCTTCTCCATCCGCTGCCTCCATTTCACCGAAAACGCGTTCCCTTCCTCGTCTTCTCGCTCTTTATGCCACCTTCTCTGCCACCCGGTCATGTCATGTTCGAAACAGCACGTTCTTTCCTTTCCGGGAGACCTCCGCCTCCGAAAAACCGATGAACAGACGTCCTTCCCGTGATGCCACTCGATGCAACGCAGCACCCCGCCTCTTCTGTTTTCTCTATTTCCCGGAAATCTGTATCTGTTATTTTCCGAGGTTTCCTCTATGCTGTCAATTCAAGAAGAATTTTCCCTCGGCAAAGAGCTTTCACAGGCAAGAGGCAACTCCGCGGAAAGAGCTTGCACGAATGCGGAAAGAGAAAACAGAAAGGCGGGAGACACGGTCATGATCCATTTTGCGCGCCGCATGAAACACATGAACAGATCGGAAATACGGGAGATTCTCAAGGTAACGGAAGATCCCGAGATCATCTCCTTCGCGGGAGGACTTCCCGCTCCGGAAGCATTTCCCGTGACGGAACTCCGCGAAGCCGCAAGTCTTGCGCTGGAAACAGCGGGAACGAAGGCGCTGCAATACTCCCTCGCGGAGGGGCTTCCCTCGCTGCGGCGGAAGATCGCCGAAAGATCCTGCACGCTCTGGGATGCAAACGCTCGCATGGAGGACGTGCAGATCGTCAACGGTTCCCAGCAGGCCCTGGATTTTCTCGGAAAGATTTTCCTCGACGAGGGCGATGTCGTCCTCTGCGAGAACCCTACCTACCTCGCGGCACTCTCCGCCTTCCGGGCCTATGGTCCCCGCTTCGCCCCCGTCGCCACCGACGACGAGGGAATGCTCCCGGACGATCTGGAGCAAAAGCTCGCTTCGGAAAAACGGGCACGGTTCATTTATGTCATTCCCGACTTCCAGAATCCCACGGGACGTTCCTGGTCCCTGGAACGGCGCAAAGCATTGACCGACCTGGCGGACCGCTTCGGCGTCCCCGTCGTGGAGGACAATCCCTACGGTGAACTCCGCTTCGAGGGAGAGTTCCTCCCTTCCCTCCGTGCGCTGGGCAATCCGGATCTCACGGTCAGCCTCGGAACCTTCTCGAAGATTCTCGCCCCCGGCTTGCGGGTGGCCTGGCTCATCGCGCCTCCCGCCATTCTGGAACAGATCATCCTCGCCAAGCAGGCGGCGGATCTCCAGCCCTCGACCATCAGCCAAATGCAGATCGACACCTACCTGGAGCGGTTCGACGTCAACGCCCAGATCGCCAGAATTCGGGCGCTCTACAGGGCCAGGAGAAACTGCATGGCCGAGGCGATCAGGGAAACTATGGGCAACACCGTCTCCTTTCCTTTTCCCCAGGGCGGACTCTTTCTCTGGCTCCGTCTCACCGAGGGAATCGACACCAAGGCGCTTCTCGCGGAGAGCATCGCCCGAAAAGTGGCCTACGTTCCCGGTGAACCTTTCCACGCCAACGGCGGCGGCGGCAACACCATGCGCCTCAATTTCTCCTACATGCCCGAGGAACGGATCCGGGAAGGCATCACCCGCCTGGCAGGGCTCATCAAGGAACACTGATCCGTGAAACATGTACACGGAAAAAGAGGGCGCCTTCTTCCGAAGGCGCCCCCTTTTTCCGTTCGTCACGCTCTCAAGGAGCCTCTGAATAAGGCTACATCAGCCTCACAGATCCTGATGTGATCCGAGCCACGAGAAAGCGAAAGGTCTTTATTCAGAGCTTCCTTAGAACTCGGACTGCGGTGCGTACATCTCGAGGAATTTCGCGGAGCCGTCCTTGAACTGCAGGATGGCCGCGGGCTTGTTGAGCGGATTGTGGCTTGCCTTGTCCACCGTGAGGGTGAAGTGGAACAGCTTCAGATCCTTCGTGTCTTCGATGGCATCCCGGACGGCCTCTCCCTCAGCCTTGCCGGCGCGCTTGATGGCGTCGACGATCCAGTAGACGATGTCGTAGGCAGCCACGGTATTTACCACTTCCGTGGGCGCCGCACCGAAACGCTTCTCGAACTTGGCCTTCAAAGGCTCCAGCATGGGATCGTCGAAACTGAGGTGATAGACCCAATAGCTTCCCACCATGGCGTCGCCGGCGATCTCGAACATGTTGGCGCTGTAGCCGTCGCCGCCGATGAAGGTGGGCTTCCAGCCGAGTTCGGCGGCCTGCTTCATGATAAGGGCCATTTCCTTGTAAAGAAGGGGCATGGCCACGGCCTCAGCGCCGCTGTTCTTCATGTTCGTGAGCTGCGCTCGGAAATCCACGTCACCGCCACGAAAAGCTTCGTTCGCCGCCACCGTGCCGCCGAGTCCCTCGAAGGTCTTCACGAAATACTCGGAAAGCCCTTCCGAATAGTCACTGCCCACGTCGCGGATGATCGCGGCCTTCTTGACACCCAGCTTGTTGAAGAGATATTCCGCCATGACCTTGCCCTGATAGGGGTCGGTGAAGCAGATGCGGAAGGCATAAGGCCGGGCCTGTCCCGTCGCCGGGTCCACCGTAACGGCGGGATTCGTGGGGAAGCTGCCGATCTGGGGAACCTTCGCCTCGGCGACGATGGGGTACGTGGCGATGTTGAGCCCGCTGAAGTTCGTGCCGCCGATTGCGACAACTTTGTCCTCCTGGACAAGACGCCGGGCCGCGTTGATGGCATCCTCCGCACGAGCGCGGACATCGTAGACGACGAGTTCCAGGGGACGCCCGAGCACGCCGCCCGCAGCGTTGATCTCTTCGACGGCGAGAATGGCACCGTCCCGCTCGTGAGTGCCCCACGTGGCGGCGTCACCCGTCAGGTTGGCCAGATACCCGATCTTGATGGGGTCCGCGGCGAAGGCCGCGGAGGCGAGAAACAGAAGGCAAAAGAACAGGGCAAGAATTTTCTTCATCATCAACATGGCACCTCCATTTTCCGAAAACACGCCGACAGGATCAGGAATCCCCCGGCCCGGCTGGAACGGACAACGTTTCAACGAACCGCACGCGCCCGTCTAGAGTGGCCTTCACCTCCTCTCCTGCACCACAGGATGACCGTATCATTCGGGAGAGCGCCGGGTAACCACTACCCGGCAGACCTCCGCGCCTTCCGCGAGCGTACACTGAAGATCGAAGGCAAACGCAGGGAAGGCATCGATGATCCCCCGATCCCCGTCCATGGCGATGTCGCAGAGATGCGCCGCGTCCTCGGCGGAAACCTCCTGCTTGAGCCACGCCGAAAGCAACGGACAATAGTGGAATTCCACGACGAACCGTTCCTCCGTGGATTCCTTGACGTCCATCTCGAAGATCTTCCGCACGTCCTCGTTCGCAAACTCCCGGGCGAACTGCACGAGCGAGTCCGTCGGAGAAAATTTGTGTTCCCCGTGAAAGCGGCCGCAGCGAAAGATGGCAGCCCGGGCGAACTCGTCCCAGGAAAGTCCTTTTTTTCGGGCTTCGTCAAGCAGCAGGTAAAACCACGTGGCCCGATGCTCGATGGCATTGCGGAGATCCGTAGTGCCTTTCTCGGTGATGGTGGAACGGTTTTTGTCGTGCAGCGCCTCCACGGTGACGGACATGGGACGTTTCCTCCTTCGTGTTTTCGAGGACCCGGACATGCCCGGGCCGCTCAGAGTTTTCGCAATATTCAGCGACGATTGCGACGACGGATTATATTCTGTTAATTCAGTATAATCCACCCGCCCCCTCCGGTCAACTTCGGCAGGATGATGCAAACTCAGGTTCTGCAATAACGAACGACACCACCGCTCACGGTGAGGTCCACGGCAAGATCCTTGATCATCTCGGGAGGCACCGTAAAGGGGTCCTCGTTCAGGACCACCGCATCCCCGAACATGCCGGGAAGAAGTTTGCCCTTGATGTGCTCCTCGAAGGAGGTGAAGGCGCCTCCCGTGGTGACGAGTTCCAGTGCCTCCATCAGGGAAAGGCACTCCTGGGGTTGAAACCCTCCGGAGGGATCGCCGTTCCGGTCCTTTCGGGTCACCGCGGCGGCGAGCCCCCAGAGGGGATTGAACGGCTCCACGGGAGCATCGCTGCCACCGGAGAGATGGACGCCGCACTCCCTCATGGTTTTCCAGGCATTGTACCAGCGGGCCCGCTCCGGCCCCAGCCTGGGGGCCGCCATGGGCCAGTCCGAGGCGGTGAAGACGGGCTGTACATCTCCCAACACACCCAGTCGGGCCATTCTCCGGAACAGGTCGGGATGTCCGCACTGCACGTGCACGATGCGGTGCCTCGCCTCCCGGGGAAGGGAAGCGAGCACCTCTTCGAAGACATCGAGGCAGAGCTCGATGGTCCGGTCTCCGATGGCGTGAATCGCCACCTGCATTCCCTCCCCGTGGGCGAGGGAAACCAGTTCCGTCAGTTCCTCCCGGGAAAGAATAGGCACTCCAGATGTGGAGGGATCGTCCACATAAGGGGCGCGAAGCGCTGCAGTCCGGCCTCCGAGGGATCCGTCGGCGAGGATTTTCACCGGACCGACGCGGAACCAGTCGTCCCCGTCTCCGGTACGAAGACCTCTTTCCAGAAAACCGGCGAGCGCATCCCGGCGAGGCAACAGGCACTCCTCCCGAATCCGCAGCCCAAGACGTCCCGAGCCGGCGAGCAGGCGATACGCCTCCAGGACACGCGCTCCCCGCCCCGCGCCGAAGTCGTCGCTGTGCACGGTGGTAAGCCCCTGAGAGAGTGCCTCCGCGGCGGTTTTTTCGAGAATCCGGACCATCTCCTCCAAAGAGGGATCCGGGATGAACCGCTCCATCCACTCGAAGACCACCGCTTCCTGGAGAATACCCGAGGGTTCTCCCGCCTCGTTCTTCTCCACCACACCACCGGGAACCGAGAGGTCCGCCGTGATATGTGCCTCCCGGAGCGCCGCGGAATTGGCCGCCGCCACGTGTCCGCAGGTTCGGGAGAAGAGGATGGGATGCACCGGAGAAATGCGGTCCAGATCCTCTTTGGATGGAAGACGTCTCTCCGCGAACAGATCCTGGTTCCAGCCCCTCCCGAAAAGCCACGTCCCCGGAGAGACCGGGTTCACCCGGAGATGGTCCTGCCCGCGACGGACCAGCTCCTCCACGGAACGGCAGCCGTTCAGGTCCACCTGTTCCCGGGAGAAGCCGTAAGCCAAGAGATGCATGTGGGTATCGCAAAAACCGGGAAGAACCGTTCTTTTCCGGAGGTCCACCACCTCCGCCCCGGCCCCGGCGAGAAGGCGAATCTCCGAGGATCCTCCCACGGCACGAACGCGCCCTCCCTCGAACAAAATCGCCTCCGCCTCCGGGAGATCTTCGTCCATGGTAATCACTCGCCCGTTCACAAGGGCGAGTTTTTCCGCTGCGGCTTTTTTCGTCTCGTTCGTGTCCATCCTTCTGCCGTCCTCTTTTCTCTTCGCCTCCGCCATGGCTCGTCTCACACCGCCATGGTCCCTTTCAACAGTCGGTGCTTCGTCGGAAAACGGCTCCGCAAGCACCTCGTCTTTTTTCGGAGGCGCCGCAGGAACCCGTTCCATGATAGCCGCATCGGGAACGCATCACAACTGTTTTTGCCGAGTACGCTGCAGCGGATGGTGAAAAACAGCTCGGTGTCTCCCGCGACCATGTCGCGGGAGACACCGAACGAGGACGTCGCTCAGAACGTTACCTGGGGCTGCCAGGTCTCCACGTAGACCGGCTTTCCCTTGCGGAACTGGAGAATCGCCGCGGGTTTATTGAGAGGATTGTGGGTCTTCGGGTCGAGGGTGAGGGTGAAATGCGTCAGCTTGAGATCCTTGGTGCTCTCCAGGGCATCCCGCACGGCGGGGCCTTCGGCCTTGCCGGCGCGCTGGATCGCATCGGCGATCCAGTAAATGATGTCATAGGCGAAAACCACGTTGCCGATCTCCGTGGCCTCCTTGCCGTAACGCTTTCGATATTTCTCCAGAACGGGCTGGAGAACCGGATCGTCATAGTCGAAGTGGGAGACCCACCAGGATCCTTCCATGGCGTCCCCGGCGATCTCGTACATGTTCGGACTGTAGCCGTCACCGCCAATGAAAACTGGATGGAAATCCAGTTCCGCCGCCTGCTTGATGGTGAGCGCCATTTCCTTGTAAAAATACGGCATGGCCAGTGCCTGGGGTGCCTTCGCCTTGACCTCCGTGAGCTGGGCACGGAAGTCCACATCACCACCACGGAATCCCCAGGAACCGGCGACGGTTCCGCCCAATTTCTCGAAGGTCTCGATGAAATACTGCTTCATTCCCTCGGAATAGTCGCTGCCCACGTCGCCGATGATGGCCGCCGTCTTGAGCCCGAGCTTCTGATACAAATAGGAAGCCATGACCAACCCCTGATAAGGATCGGTGAAGCAGATGCGGAAGCTGTAGGGCCAGGGTTCGTTCGTGTCAGGATTTACGGTCACCACGGGATTCGTGGTGGCGCTGCCGATCATGGGAACCTGCGCCTCCTGAATGATGGGCCGGGCGGCGATGTTCAGAGAGCTGTAGTTCGTGCCGCCGATGGCGACGACCTTGTCCTGGGTCACGAGTCGACGCGCGGCATTGATGGCGTCCTCCGCCCTTCCCTTCACGTCGTAGATGACGAGTTCCACCTTCCGCCCCAGAAGGCCGCCCGCGGCGTTGATCTCCTCCACCGCCATCACGGCACCGTCCTGCTCGTGCTGTCCCCAGGTGGAACCCTCTCCCGTGAGCGTGGCGAGATAGCCGATACGGATGGGTTCTTCCGCACCCCAGGCCACACAGGCACCGAGCAGGACGCTGATCACCGCAAGAACTCCAAGAACTCTTCTCATCGTTCTTCCTCCTTCGGACGTGCCGCCCGAGAGCGGCCGATTTTTCTTCCTCCGGCAAGCAGACCACCGACATACGAACCGCCCTTTTCGGTCTTGGGTCCAAAACCTTCCGAACGCCGCACCACCACCCTCGAACCCGTCGGTTTGTCAACAACGTGACCATCCCCGAAAAAGACACATTTCCTTCCCGAAAAAACCGTTGTTCAAACCGGCGCTGATGGGCATTCTATGAGACACACCAGCACGATGTCAATGGGAACCGGCGTGTCGACACCTCGAAAAAGATACGGAGACACCGCCGAAGAACATGTTCAGCCGGCGTCTTTGCGCTATGATGGACACGGTAACAAGATCGCCGCCTACGTTTCCCCGCGGCGTATTCCACCACCGGGAGGTGCGTTTCCTCTATGAACGGTTCTCTTTTCTCCGACGCGGCCAGCCGCGCTCTCCTTGCGGAACTGGTGCGCATTCCAAGCCCCTTTTTCCGGGAAGAGGCGATCATGGACTTCACCTTCTCCTGGCTCCACGAACACAGGATTCCCGCGGAAAAGCACCATTACCACGTGAAGCCCATCTACGATTTTCACGGTGTCAACGTCCTTGGAACGCTTGAAGGGGCTGAGGCAGGACCCCGCATCGTCCTGAACGGCCACCTGGATTCGGTGGATCTCTGCGAAGGGTGGACTCGGGACCCCTACGGGGCGGAAATGGAAGGGAACCGCCTCTACGGGCTGGGAGCACTGGACATGAAGGGAGGATGCGCCGCAATCCTTCTCGCCGTGGAGGCCTTCGCGAAAACAGTGAAGCGCTTTCGCGGATCCGTGTGCTACACCCTTGTGAGCGACGAGGAGGGCCCCTTCGGCCTGGGAACGGATGCGTTGATCCGGGACGGTCTCCTGGAGGGTGCGGACGTGGCGGTGGTGACAGAGCCCTCCAGCGCTTTCGCCGGATGCGACTTTCCCGATCTGGGGCTCGGCGCCCGAGGGGGATGGAACTACACGGTCTCTCTCAAAGGACGCGCCGCCCATGGCGCAAACCCCGAGCTGGGCATCAACGCCGTCGTCGAGGCGGCGAAGGTTTTGCTGGAGATCGAGAAAACACCCCTCGCCACCCACGAAAAACTCGGTCCCGGTTCGATCTGCCCCCTGGGCTTTTCCGGCGGCGGCGCACCGCTCTCCGTGCCGGACCAGGCATCCTTTTCCGTTTTTCGCCACGTGATCCCCGGCGAGAACAAGGAGACGATCCTGCAGGAGGTCTCCGCCGCCATCGAGCGGGCCGGACTCTCCGGAGACGTCTGCCTTGCCTTTCGGGAGACCCCCTATCCGGAATGCGACGGTTTTCTCCCCTATGTGGTGGACGAGAACGCCCCCTGGGCATCGGCGCTTCGCAAAAGCATCATCGCCGTCACGGGAAAGGAACCGAAGCCGACCTACTTCTCGAGCGTGGGGGATTTCAATTATCTCGGCACACGTCTCGGTATCCCGACGCTCGTCTTCGGCCCCAAAGGTGCGAAGTACCACAGCCCCGACGAGTACGTGGAGATCGACACGGTGACAAAGACCGCGGAAGTACTGTACGACTTTCTGGTCTCCTCCCTCGGAGCGGAACGCTGAAATCTCGAAAAGCCCCTTCGCCCGTAAAGGGCGAGGGGGCTTTCGGTCACGTCGCAACGGCGGCTTTCGCCGTCAACGTCGACTCCACGGATCGGTCGAGGGAGAGCGGAGTGGAGGCGCAAAGCCCTCATCCCTGACGACGGTACAGGGCAAGCGATGCGGAGAGGATGAAGAACACGCCGCCGCAAAGGCGTTCCAGCCATGAAACTCCCCGGGGAGAACACATGCGGCTCGCCTGCCTGCCCAGGAAGGCGTATCCGAGCATCACCAGGAAGTCCACCACGCCGAAGACGGCGCCGAGCACAAGATATTGCGGAAGCCACGGCATCTCCACCACAACGAACTGAGGGAGCAGCGCCGAAAAGAAGAGATATCCCTTCGGATTCGTCAGCGCCACGAGAAGGCTTTTCAGAAAAAGATCCTTCCTGGAGCGAGGCATCTCGTCTCTCTCCGATGGAAGCAGCGGAGCGCCTCCTTCGGACCCGAGAAGTCGGAGGCCAAGAAAGGCCAAATAGGCCACACCGGCCCATTTGATGACCTGAAAAAGAAACTCCGAAGCGGCGAGGAGCGCGCCAAGCCCCAACGCGACGGCTCCAACGAGCACAAAATCCGAGAGGACCGCTCCGAGCATGCCGTAGAGGGCACCTCGCATCCCCGCCCGGGACCCGTTCGCCAGCGCGAGCAGAACGGTCGGACCCGGGGTGACGACGGTCACGAAGGCGACGAAGAGGAAAAGCGGTATGTTATGGGGCATCTTCAGCGCTCCTCTTGCCGGATCCGGCCCGAAGAATCCGAGCATCCCTCCTCTGGAGAGAGATCGGGCAGGCTCGCTCGTCGTTTCTCCCCCGCGCAGTCTCCAAAAACTATGGAAACGACGCACCCCGTCCAGAAGGGGTAGGAACGACCTCCGGAAACACGTGAAATCGAGAAGGCCATGGGGATCATCATCCCCTCCACCAGCCGATAGTCGCTTCGCGACACGTGTTCGCCCGATCCGTGATAGGGTGTTTCGAGATCCCCGTCTTCCTCCGCGCTGAACGATTCCAGGCTTCCATCGTCCCGAAACGTCGCGACGAGCGACGCCTCGAGTCCGTAACCGGCGACGACGGCCCGCGCATGGTGATCATCGATGGGTTCCCAGCGGACAGGACCGCCAGGCAACAACGCCGGGGGGCACAGGGGGCTTTCGAGCAGCCAGCGTCGCAGCGACGTTCTGTTCAGTGCCTCGGTTTCTCTTTCGTCCACCACGGTGAAAGCGGAGGCAATCTTCGCTTTCATCTCCATCCGCCCCTCCGCGAACGAGTCGTAGGCTCGTGCCCAGATACCTGGAACTACAGGGGTCGTGGCGTCGAACACAAACGCGGGCGTCCCGGCAGCCAGGATCTGTGATGCCGTCGTCCGGGAAAAGGTCTCCGTGCGGGGACGACGAAACTGCCCCGCCATCTCCACCCGCACCCAACTCACATTCCGGGGCTCACCCCGAAAAACGTACGTGAAATAACGTCTCACCGGAGAAGGCAGTTCCTCCTTTGTTCCTCCGGCAAACACAGACACGGGCGTTTTTCCTCCGAGTTCCTCCACGATCCTGCCGAGCCGCTCGATGGTTTTCTCCGTGCGCATCGAGCAGTACGCAATGACACCGGCGATTCCGAACACCAACACTCCTGCGAAAAGCAACGCGCAGGTCATTCCTCTCCATCGCATAGAACTCCCCCCGTTCAGGTGAAATAGGGGAAAAAGCCCGGGAGTACCCGAGCGCCATTTCCCCGTCTTTTCTTCCCGGGAGAATCCTACGCTTCGGAAGGAAGACGCGCCTTATCAAATGTCAGTTCTTTTCGGAAATGCGTCCTCCGGGTGCTCTGCGTCACGTTTCCTGCGGCGGATGCGTGACAGGGAGACATCCGTCAACCCCAGATAGGTCGCCAGGTGCGCAAGGGGAATCCGGTCGGCCAGGCCGGGAAAGCGCTCACAGAACGCTTCGTAGCGCCGCAGACCGTCAAGGGCGAGAAGGTCGTGCTCACGTTGCAGTTTGTGGTCCACGAGACGTGCCAGTGCCTCGCGTTGCAGCACATGCCACTGCCCCTGCCTTTCGAGGGTGCTCCGGAACATTTCGGCATCGGCGCTCCAGAGAATCGACGGCTCCAGACATCGGATTCCGAAAAGAGAGGCGCCCTCCCACATGATCGGCGTCAGCGGACAGACGAGTTCCCTCTCGACGATAAAATTCTTGTTGAATTCCCGCCCGTCGGGTCGGAGAAAAAAAAGACGCAGCAGGCCCCGCTCGACAAGCCACGCACTGTCCCAACGCTCTCCCTGCTGCAGAAGCGCTTCGCCTTTCCGACATGCACGACGACGAAACAGCGGCACGAGGGATTCCAGAACAGTGTCGTTCCACTGTGGTCCGAATGCGGCGAGAAGAGCACGAAGATCATCCATGTCAGGAACGGGAGAACCGGTATCCCGCCCCGTGGACGGTGACGAGAAAGCGGGGTTCCGCGGGATCGTCCTCGATCTTCTGCCGCAGGCGCACCACATGCTGGTCCACCGTGCGGGTGGTGACGTCGCAGGAAATGCCCCACACGTGATCGAGCAGGGTGGCGCGGTCGAGCACCCTGCCCTCATGGATGAAGAGAAAACGCAGCAATGCCGCTTCCTTCGGCGTCAGCGAGAAGTGCACATCGCCCCTGATGCCGCACATGCCGTTGAAATCGATCCGCACGTCCCCGAAAGAAGCCTCGCAGATCTCCGCTGTGCATTCCCCCGATGCGATCTTCGCGAGCGCCCCCCGACGCAGGGCCGACCGTACCCGGGCGAGCAGTTCCGAGATGCCGAAGGGTTTCACCACATAATCGTCAGCCCCCAGCTCCAGTCCGACCACCTTGTCCACTTCCTGCCCCTTGGCGGTGAGCATCACCACCGGCGTCACCCGGTCCTCTTTTCGAATGGAACGGCACACGTCGTAGCCGCTCATGCGGGGGATCATGATGTCCAAAAGCACCAGGTCGGGGCAAAAGGAACGAAAGCGTTCGAGAGCGCCCACCCCGTCCCGGGCGCTCTCCACCTCGTACCCCTCGCTCCGCAGCAGATCAACGAGCCCCGTGCAGATCGCCGGATCGTCCTCCACCACCAGAATGCGCTCGTTCATGCCCCCGCCCCCTTCCGCGTCGCGTCATCCCCCGTTGGTATCCGCAGGGAAAAGACACTGCCGCCTCCGTCCCTCGGCCTGAAGGTCACGTCGCCGCCGTGTTTGCGGGCAATATGCCGTGCGATGGAAAGCTCGAGTCCCGTTCCTCGCCGCGTGGAGGTCAGCGAATCGTCACCCCGGTAGAATTCCTCGAAAATCCGCGCCGCCTGCGAGGGCGGCACGCCGATGCCCCGGTCCGCCACCTCCACCACCGCCTCGTCGCCTTCGGAGCATACGATGACCGTCACTTCGCGACGATCCTCGGAGTATTTCTCGGCGTTGGAGAGCAGGTTCATCAGCACCTGCCGCAACCCTTCCGCGTGTCCCTGAACGGGCAGCATCTCCGGCGCTTCCACCCGGAGCGAAAAACCATGCAGGACCAGATGGGGACGGAGCTGTTCCACCGTCTCCCGAACCAGATCCGCCAGATTCAACCTTTCCTTGATACAGTCCGGGTTGTCCGCGTCACGCCGGGAAAAGGTGAGCACATTGTCCACCAACCTGGAAAGACGCTCCGCCTCGGACACCATGGTGCGGAGATAGTCGTCGCGCCGTGCCTCGTCGGGCTGGCGGTGTTGCAGCAGCATCTCCGCGAAAAGCCGGATCGAGGTGAGAGGTGTTTTCAGCTCGTGGGAGACGTTGGCCACAAAGGTGGTTTTCTGCCGCGCCAGCCGCATCTCCGCGGAGAGTGTGCGAAGCACCACGGTCCCTCCCGTCGCGACGGTGACGAGGAGAACCGCCACGAGAAGCCAGACCGCAAGGTTCGTCGTCCGCACCAGAGAAGCAATCATGCCGGGATCGACGAGCCAGGCTCCCACCTCCCAGCGGGGCAACAGGGACGAAATCTCCCGGGCCACGAAGGGTTTTTTCCACTCCAGCCCACCCGCTCCGGGGGGAACGAAAAGGGGCTCTCCCGCCTCGTTCAGCACCATGAGCACCCGCACGTCCGAAAGAATCTCCGGCAGTGCGGCGACAAAACGTTCCCGCAGGAGGGGCATGTCGAGCGTGCAGCCCGTCACGCCGTCCTTCTCTCGCCCCTGTGTCCAGAAGAGCAGTTCGAGTCCTTCGTCGGAAAGACGGGGGAGGATGCCGCTCCGTCCTTCCCGCCGGAGATCGGCGAAGAGACGCCCCTGAACGACCGTTTTGGAGCGGACCGGCGACGCACGCTCCATGAAGAGCGCCGGAGCCTGCAGCGCCGCCTGGGGAAGAACATTTCTCTCCAGCATCTGAAACCCTTCCCGAACGGCCTTCTGGTAGGTGTCCTCCTCCACCGCCGCGTCGCTTTTCAGGAACCCCGACACCAGCTGTTGCACCAAACCTTTCGGAGCGGCCATTTTTGCCCTCGGATCGGGAGCAAACGCCCCGGAGACGGGGGCCTCCGTCTTTCCGGCGGTGGACAGCGATTCCTTCGCCGGATCCAGGAGAGATTCCGACCCTTCGGTTTCCTCGTGGGCTGCGCTTTCCTGCCCTCTTTCTCCATCGTTCCTGCGCGCCGCCGTGTCGTACGGAAACGGGACGGCACCGGCGGAAACACCGTCCCCACCCGGACCATCAGCCCGCATCTGTTTCCGGTACACGTCGGCAATGTCGTCGTAGACCGGCAGGTTCGACCTCCCCTCCAGGAAAGGACCGAAGGTGACGAGGAACGTAGCTCCTTCGTCATCCTCGGCCTCGGGAATCGTGACGCGACCTTCCTGCAGCAGAAAAGGCACGCCCACCAGGGGCTCTTCTTTCTTCCAGCGGGCAAGGGCCATGACGTCGGAATCGATCCGTTCCGCTTCGGCGGCGAGGTCCTCCATCACGACCTGGAGGACCTCGGCAATCCGAGTCGCGGCATGGTTCACTTCGGCGAGCAGCGATCCTTCGAAACGCCGTTCCACGAAAAGGGCCTCTCGGCTCGCCGCACGGAGAGCAAGTAGGCTCAATCCGACACTTGGCCCCAGTACGGCCAGGACGAACACCACCGCCAGAGAGAACCTCCTTCGCCTTTGCCCCATTCTCGCCATGCTCTTACCGCCTTCCGGCCCGGAGGGGAATCAGTGCAGGTCCGGGCTCACATCACCGCTTACGTCGTCGCTGAGGTTCAGCGGTGCCTGTTGATTTTTCTGCACGTAGGCCTCGTTCATGACCTGCTTGCGCTCGTAGGAAGAAAGACTTCCCATGGAGAGAATGTTCTCCGCGAGTTCCTCGAAGAAACCCGCCTCCTTTTCCATCATCGGTGCGGCGGAGCCGACGCTCGGAAGCAGAGCGCTCAGCGCTCCCTTGCGCTTCTTCAGCAAGTTCGCCGCATCTCCGGTGCGCCCCTCGTCGACGAGACGGATGGCCTCCTCACGGACTTCGGCGTTCTTCGCAAGTTCCGCCTGGGCCAGAATGTTGCGGTCCCGGTTCGCTGCCACCTCTTTCGCGTCCTTCGTGAAGGTCACTTTCACGGGCAGCGTCATTCGGCGGGAAGCGCCCGTGGCCGCATCCACATACTCAAGCTCCACCGTCGCGGCGTCAAGGACCGTTCCTGCCTCGCCCCGGGGCAGCTCAAGCTCGAAGAGGGCGTATTTCTCGCCCGTGGCGTACAGGTTGTCAATGACCGTTTCCATGCTCACCGCATCCCGCGTCCCCTCCCGTCCGAGAATCCCCAGAGGACGCACACCGTCGGCGCACCGGAGCCGAAACCTCACCTTCCTCGCCGTCACGGTCACCGCGTCCTGCATGTCCCGGGCGAAGATATCCGGAAGCATCTCCGCGTGCCGGGCAAAGTAAGCGTTGCCTCCGCTCGCCGCCGCAAGGGCGGTCATCAGGTCTTCATTGTAATCCAGCCCGAGCCCGATGGTGGTGATGGTCATCTCCTCCCGGGCAAGTTTCCTTCCGAGCCGGGCCAGTTCCTCCGCAGACGAAGGGCCGACGTTGGCGATGCCGTCCGACAGAAGAAGAATCCGGGGAAGAAACCCCTCCTCCACGAAGGGGCGCAGCTCCTCTGCCCCGGTAAGCACGCCATCGTACAAGGCCGTGGAGCCGCCGGGCTGCAGACGACGGATCGACCGGGACAACCGTGCGTCCTCCGCTCCCCTGCCGACTTCCCTTCCGGGGAACAGGACCCGGGCTTCGTCGTCGTAGGCCACCACGGTCACCGCATCGCTCGGCAGGAGCATCCGAAGCGCCTCCATCGCTCCGAGTTTGGCGTTTTCCATCTTGCGGTCCGACGCCATAGACCCCGATTTGTCCAGCACGAGCGCCACCGCCAGCGGCGCCCGCCTGCTTTTTACGCCTCCATCGGATCGCACCAGGGCCCGCACGATCACCCGCCGCCCGCTTCCACTCTCCACCACCGGCGTGTCCGGCTGCACCTCAAAACGAACCGGAACAGTCTCTTCCGCAAAAGCCGCGCCGGGATTTCCGGCAAAGACCGCCAGCACCGCCGCCACGCCCAAACCCAACCCGAACCGCAGAAAACCTTTTCCCTTCATACCCCTCACCTCCTGGGAAAAGGGTACGCCCGGGAACGGGAGGATGTGTCATGGCCATGTCAGAAGCTTGTCACGAGGATGTAAACTATGAGCACATCCCCGGGTTCCGCCCGATGCAGAACGCGGTCCCCGCGGTGGGGAGCGGACGGGAAACGAACATCTCCGGCCAGGCCGAAAAGAACGCAGGCATGGACCGGACAGGAACCGACATGTCGAAAGGATGATCCTCCATGTTTCTCATCGAAACGGCACGGCTCGCGCTTCGCCGCATGACGACCGACGACGCGGCGTTCATCGTCCGGCTGCTCAACCAGCCGTCGTTTCTCCGTTTCATCGGCGACAAGGGAGTCCGCACGGAAGAGGACGCCCGCCGCTACATCGAGGAAGGACCTCTCGCGAGTTACGGACGTCACGGCTTCGGCCTCTTTCTGGTGGAGCTTCGAGAGGCGCGTACTCCCATCGGCATCTGTGGTCTGCTGAAGCGGGACACGCTGGAAGATGTGGATCTCGGTCTCGCCTTCCTCCCCGAATTCGAGGGGAAGGGGTTCGGCTTCGAAGCCGCCGAGGCCACCCTGGGCTACGGCTATGGGACGCTCGGTCTCGAAAAGATCGTGGCCATCGTTTCGAAGGACAACGCCGCGTCCATTCGCCTGCTCGAAAAGCTGGGACTCCGTTTCGAAAAAACACTTCCGCCCACGCCCGAGGGCACGGAAATCCTGCTCTACGTTCCGGGGGGCCTCCCGTCACAGAGCATGCGACACTGACGCAACGCACCTCGAAAAAGCGCCGGAAAGTGTGGAAAACACTCCATTGCTCTCCGCGCCGCACGCAACCGGGAGGATCTCTCGGGGAGGCGATCCGTCGCAGAAAGCACGTATCATTTGCACACTTCCAACGGCGAAAAGAGTTCTTGTACGGGCCGGGCGTTCCACCCGGACAAACTTCACGAAAAGGAGCAGAAACGACATGACCGCTCTCGGCGACTCCTGCAGCAACACACCTGCAATGAAGGAGCTTTTTTCCCTTGATCCTTCACTGATCTTTCTGAACCACGGCTCCTTCGGTGCCTGTCCGAAGGAGGTTTTCGCCGTCTTCCAGGAATGGCAGCGAACGATGGAGAAAAACCCCGTGGAGTTTCTGGGGCGCCGCTCCGCCGAGCTGCTGCGACAATCGCGAGAGGTGCTCGCCCGCTACGTCGGAACCCGGCCCGAAAATCTGGTCTACGTCACGAACGCCACCAGCGGCGTCAACACCGTGGCCCGGTCACTCACGCTGATGCCGGGGGACGAGATTCTCACCACCGATCACGAGTACGGCGCCTGCGACAACACATGGCATCACGTCTGCCGCCGTACCGGCGCCCGCTATCTCCCCGTGACGATCCCCCTGCCCTTTCAGGCGGAGGAGTTCGTCGAGCGCATCTGGGCTGAGGTCACTCCCCGAACGCGAATGCTCTACCTGAGCCACATCACGTCCGCCACCGCCCTGATTTTTCCCCTGGCGGAACTCTGCAGCCGTGCACGAAAAGCGGGCATTCTCACCCTCATCGACGGCGCCCACGCTCCCGGCCACATTCCGCTGGATCTCGACACCCTCGGCGCCGATTTCTACACGGGGAACTGCCACAAATGGCTCTGCGCTCCCAAGGGTTCGGCCTTCCTCTACGTCCGTCCCGAACACCACGAAACGATCGACGCTCCCGTGGTGAGCTGGGGCTACAGCGACCATGTTTCAGGACACACCGGCTTCGACGCCTACACGGGCTCCACCGTGCTGGAACGCCGCCTTCAATGGCAGGGCACGCGGGACATCGCGCCCTTCCTCTCCGTTCCCGCCGCCGTTTCCTTCCAGGAACGGCACGACTGGGAGACGGTGCGTCGGACGTGTCACGCCCTCGCGGCGGAAACACTCCGGCGCGTCTGCGACCTGACCGGCCTGTCCCCGGTCTGCAAAGAGAGCGATTTCGGTCAGATGGTCGTCCTTCCCGTTCCACCGACGGACCCGGACCGGCTGAAAGAAACGTTGTTCGACCGTTTCCGCATCGAGGTCCCCGTGACATCCCACGGGAATCGTCTCTTCGTCCGCCTTTCCGTGCAGGGCTACAACACGGAAGAGGACACGGACGCGCTGATCGACGCGATCCGGAACCTTTTCGCACGCTGACCGAACGGGGAGAGAGAAGGGGGTGCGGACAAAATCTTGGACTCGAAAAGAGACAGGAGGATGTCCATGTACTCAAGGGAAGAACGAATGCGGGCGGTGGAGCTGTGTATCAAGTACGACAAAAGCGCCGCCGGGCGGTGTAACGGGGCACCCGGATTCCCGCACGAAGGGGACACTCATTTCGCCGCAGGAAAAATCTTCGGCCCAGGGCAGTGCGGATGGGTGGATGTCGACTCCGCCGCCGCCACAGGCGCTCACGTTCTCGTTCCCACCTTCGTGCCGTAAGCCGGGCTTCTTCGGAAATGCGGAAGGCCGAGCCCTTAAGCGCGGCCTTCCGTGCTGTTTTTGCTTCAACACCACATCCGCCCGTTCCCCTCAAACCCTCGCTGGAGTCAAAAAGGGGACGTCGCGAAGCACCCGTTCAGTGCTTGCCATCGCAGCCCCGGTGTGCCGCCCGGTCCCTCCGGGCCAGGTGGGACGGTTCGATGGAGATCTTCTCCCCCTCCAGAAGCTGGATGAGCCCTTCCCGGGAATATTTCTTCTGCCGCTCGCAGTAGGCCTCGCACCCCTCGGGACAATGGCTGATCTTGTCCTCCGGTTCCGTGTAGGTGCAGATCACACCCTCGTAGTTGCGCAGGACCACCCGTTTGTCCGACATGGAGACGACGTAGTTGGGAAGAACGGGGATCTTGCCGCCGCCACCCGGCGCGTCCACGATGAAGTAGGGAACGGCCAAGCCGGAGGTGTGTCCCCGAAGGTATTCCATGATCTCGATACCCTTCGCCACGGAGGTGCGGAAATGCTCGATCCCCGTGGAGAGATCGCACTGGTAGATGTAGTAGGGGCGGACCCGCAGGGTGAGCAGTTTCTGGTTCAATTCCCGGAACGTGTAGGGGCAGTCGTTGACGCCCTTGAGGAGCACGGACTGGTTTCCCAGGGGAACGCCCGCGTCGGCGAGTTTCTCGCAGGCCTTCCGTGATTCCGGCGTGATTTCATGGGGATGATTGAAATGGGTGTTCACCCAGAGGGGGTGATATTTCTTGAGGATCGAACAGAGATCGTCGGTGATGCGCTGCGGCATGACCACCGGCGTCCGGGAGCCGAAACGGACGATTTCGATGTGGGGAATCCGGCGCACTTCACCGAGCACCCAGTCGATCAGCTCGTCGCTCACGAGGAAAGGATCGCCGCCGGTGAAGAGGATGTCCCGGAATGTGGACGTTTTGCGAAGGTACTCGATGGCGGGCTTGAGATATTCCTTCGTGTAGGCCTTGTCCGTTTCTCCCGCCTTGCGCCGACGTGTGCAGTGACGACAGTACATGGAGCACTGATCCGTGAGCATGAGAATGCCCCGGTCGGGATAGCGGTGCGTCAGTCCGGGAGCGGGAGAGTCGATGTCCTCGTGGAGAGGATCCTCCAGGTCCGTGGCGGCGATGTGCGTCTCCTTGAGCGTGGGCACCGCCTGTTTTCGGATGGGGTCCTCGGGGTTTGCCGGATCGATGAGCGAGGCGTAATAGGGCGTGATGGCCATGCGGAGCTTGTTCAGGCTCTGCTCGATGACCTTCGCCTCGTCATCCGTGAGGGGCAGCACCTTCCGGAGCTGTTCCACCGTGGTGATCCGGTTGGCCACCTGCCACTTCCAGTCGTTCCACTGTTCCGGAGCGACATCCTTCCACAGTTCGACGCTTCGATACTCCCTCATGCGAATTGCCCCCTTCCGGTCGGACCGTCTCTCCGTGCTGTCCGACCACTCCATGGAACGTCCCCCGCACTGGCGTGCTCCGTTCCTTTTCTACCCCCACGCATATGCACAACCACGGATCATGCAGCACCTTGCGCGCCACAAAGCGCCACCGCCGCAGCGATGTAGCCGTCGCACGCATCGAGAATATCCGCAACGGGACAGACCTCGTTCATGGAATGCGCCAGGGCGAGATCTCCCGGCCCGAACACCACCGTCTCGATTCCCGCCTCGCTGAGAAGCCCCCCGTCGCTCCAGGCGGGAAACCGCCCAAGCCGGAATCCGCCGCGGCGCTCGGCCATGAACGACGCAAGAGACTGCACGAGCGGAGACGACGGATCCGTACAGAGAGGCGGGTTGTCACCGGGATGGGCCTTCCGATCCCGCATGGGAACCACCCGGGCGGAAAAATCCGGATCTTTCCGGGCAAGCTCCTCCAACAAGGCAGCGATCTCCGCCGTGACGCTCCGCGCGGATTCTCCGGGGATCCACCTTCGGTCAAGCTGAAGAAGACAGCTTCCCGCCACGGTGCTCGGCTGGAGCCCTCCCTCGATACGCCCGAGGTTGAGCGTCGCCGGTCCCGCGATGGGATGCACCCGCTTCGCGATCTCGGGAAGAAGTCTCTCCGTCAGGGCCGTCACGACGGCGTTCATCTTCACGATGGCGTTGATGCCCCGTTCGGGCGCACCTCCGTGGGCATAGCGTCCCTGTACGCGGATTTCGAGCCATTCGAGCCCTCGATGTCCGTGGTGAACCTCAAGCTGCGTGGGCTCCCCGACGAGAGCGTAGCGCGCCCGGACACCGCTCTCCAGAAGCGCCCGCGTTCCCGTGCTCCACCACTCCTCGTCGGCCACCGCGGAAAAAAGGAGCGGCTTCGACAGACGCACACCGGAACGACGCAACGCCACGAGCGCCATGGCCATAGCTGCCACAGCTCCCTTCATGTCCACGGAACCTCTTCCGAGGAGCGTATCGTTGACAACGGCGCCGCTGAAGGGATCGCCCTCCATGCCGTCCACGCCTACCGTGTCGAGATGTCCGTTCAGGAGCAGCCCCGCCTCGCCGCCGTTCCAGGGTTCCGTTCCTCCGCCCTCGTCTCCGACGGAAGCGAGCACGTTCCAGTGTCCTTCGCCCAGGGGAACGAGACAGCTTTT
This sequence comes from Aminiphilus sp., assembly GCF_029975095.1. Classification (NCBI taxonomy): domain Bacteria; kingdom Thermotogati; phylum Synergistota; class Synergistia; order Synergistales; family Aminiphilaceae; genus Aminiphilus; species Aminiphilus sp. The sequence goes on along the minus strand of NZ_JARKPW010000181.1, from coordinate 2,807 downwards.
TACTCCGTTTTTCCGCAGGAATCCGTGCAGAAAGGAGGCAATTTCCTCCTCCGGCTTCGGCAATCCATGGTAACTCGGAATCGACACCAGCTTCCCCGCGAGAGCCACGATCTCTCCCTCGTCCGCACAGGCCCGCACCTCTCCGGCGAGAGATCTTCCCAAGGCACCCATCGTCGTCTCAGATCCTTTCACGTCTTCGGACGGATCCCAGCCTCGAAAACCATCAGATCCTTCGAAAGGCTACGCATTCTTTCACGTGTCGGAAGTGCGTTTCCTGAGGAAGAATCTCTTTTCGTTCCGCTTCCTTCTCCGCACGAGCAAAAACCCTTCCGCCGCGTCAAGTTCTCCGGAACAAGGGTTTTTGTCGATTGCGCATGTCACGATGCCGCGACAGCATCCACCAGCAAAGAAATGCTCCCGAACAAAAAAGACACCCCTCGGGGAAATAAACTGCACGGCAAGCACGAATTGCATACATATTGACACTTCCGCTCCGTCTTGTCAACGTGCTCCGCAGTACCGGAGGGCAAGCAACAGATAGGCGCGAAGTCCTTCCTCAAGTTCCTCGGCGGTGATGTATTCCTCCGCCGTGTGCGATCGGGAGATGTTCCCCGGCCCGTAAACCACGGTGGGAATACGTCCGTACCGGCTCAGGAGGGCCGCATCGGTCCAACCGCGCCGCGTCGACAGAGAAGGGGGCATGCCCCTCACCTCCTCCAGGACCGAGAGCAGGGTTGTCACCAGAGGATCCTCAGGCGACGTCTCCAGAGAAACATGATCGTAGATACGCATGAGGTTCTCGGGCATTCTCCGCAGTTCCGCCTTGAACGTGGGATCCTCCCGGGCGAGCTCGTCGAGGATCTCCTGATATTCGGCGAGAACGCTCTCAACGCTCTCGTCGGGAAGATACCGCCGATCCAGCCGGATCAGGCAGCGGTCCGCCACGGTGCTCGGCTGCGTTCCGCCGCTGATGGTGCCGAAGTTCATCACCGATTGCCCCATGGCGGGGTGCGTCCGCCGGCGCAGTGCGGGAACGATTCTTTCCTGAACGCGCTGAACGAAGGCGGCGGCATGAACAATGGCGTTCACTCCCGCTTCGGGAATGGCTCCGTGCGCCCGTTTCCCGAAAAACTCCACCTCGATCCACTCCAGACCCCGGTGGCCGATGGAGTACTCCCCCGCCGAGGGCTCTCCCACAATGGCCCCGTCCGTGCGAAATCCCGAGGCGACGAGGGTCTCGCAACCATCACTGTTGGTCTCCTCCGCGAGGACACCGGCGAAGCAGAGATCTCCCTCGGGAACGATACCGGTGCGCGCGAAGGCGGCAAGCGTGAGAAGCATGGTCGCCACGGGACCCTTCATGTCCACCGCGCCCCGTCCGTAGAGGCGGTTTCCCCGCCTGAGACCGTCGAAGGGGGGCACGGTCATGTCAAAGGGAGGAACCGTGTCGAGATGCCCCACCAGGGCAAGGCTTCGCCCGGATCCCGCTCCGGAAATGCGGGCGATCACGTTGTACCGCTCACCCTCGACCCTCTGAAGTTCGTAGGGGATCCGCTCCGCCTCGAGAAAGGCGACAATGGCCCGCACTACCTCGACTTCCTTCTCCGGGACCTCCCAGTGACTGGGGATACGGATGAGCCGTGCGGTCAATTCCATCGCCTCGTCAGTACCGATCGCGGCAAACAGCCGCTCCGACATGCGCTCCTCTCGTTCTTTCACCTTCACTCCTCCTCCTGTCCAGAAGAAACCGAGGGGGGAATCCCCCCTCGGTGCTCCTTATCGGTGCGAATCTCTGAACCTTTCGAGAGCGACTTTAGATACAATACACTTTTATAGCATCCTAGTATGCAGGGAGTCTTTTGGCAATGCGACGCAACGATTCTATTGCCTGACGGCCTCGATAGCGGCAATGACGTCCCAGAACTCCTTCGGCATCAATCCTTCTTTTTCCGCCTTTTCGTAGAAACCTTGCGCTTTCTCGATAAGCGGTTTTCTGTCCATGTCAACAAAGGTCGCCTTGTATTCCGTTTCGGCCTCCTTGAGAATCGCCGCCGCCGTGGCATCGAGACCCCGGCCGTATTCCGAACCCGCTTCGTTGCAGGCCTCCATAAGGACATTGCGAATTTCCTCGGGAAGTGTAAAGAACTTGTTCTTGTTCATGTAAAACGCGATGGTCTGGGGATATTCGTCAGTTTTTGTGATGTAGGGTGCCACTTCCGCGAACTTCGTGTCGTTCACAAGCGTGACCGGAGCCGTGACGGACTCCACGAGTCCCTGCTGCAGGGCAAGATAGGTTTCGGACCAGGCGATCACCGTGGGGACCGTTCCGAGGTACTCCCACACCTTGATTTCGAGATCCGAGGGATAGAAGCGAAGTTTCAGTCCCTTCAGATCGTCCCAGGATCCGAGGGGTTTCTTGGTGCAAATGACCCGGAAGGGTCCTCTTCGCCAGGTCCATTCCGTGTTGAGGAAACCCTGAACAAGTTTCTCGAAAAATGTTCACAGCGGGAGAAAAAGAGGAAATACCCCGTAAAGACCACGTTTCCCGCACTTCCGGCAACGGAAGGGAGAAAGTATCTCCGTCTTCCGACCCTTTTTTAACCCCGGTAGCGATTTTTGGAGACACTACCCCCCTGTGGACAGGAGAAAACCTCTCGCCATGGAGAGGTTGCACAGGGCGAAGAGCACGTAGACGACACCGGTATTTTTGGCGAGACCTTTATAGCGCACCTTGGTAAATCCGAAGACGCATGTGACGACGTGGAAGACATGTTCGACGCGTGAACGGACTTTTGAAAGAAGACGGT
>NZ_JARKPW010000066.1:0-5487 GCF_029975095.1 Aminiphilus sp. | reverse complement strand
GATACCTCCGTGGCGATCGCGTGGCTCAAGGACCAGGGATACGATGTGGTGACCTTCACGGCGGACGTCGGCCAGAGCGTGAACCTTGAGGTTGCAAAGGACAAGGCCCTCAAGACCGGCGCGTGCAACGCCTACGTGATGGATCTCACCTCGGAGTTCGTCTCCGATTTCGTCTGGCCCGCCCTGAAGGCGAACGCCATGTACCAGGGGACCTATCCCCTCAACTCCGCGCTGTCCCGTCCTCTCATCGCCAAGTATCTGGCCTGGATCGCCAAGGAAGAGAACGCCGTCGCGGTCGCTCACGGCTGCACCGGAAAGGGACAGGACCAGGTCCGCTTCGAGGTGTGCGCCAAGGCGAACCATCCTGACCTGAAGGTCATCGCCCCCGTCCGGGACTGGCATTTCTCCCGGGACGCGGAGATCGCCTACGCGGCGGAGCATGGCATTCCCGTTCCCGCCGAGGGATCCGGCGTGTACAGCATCGACGAGAACCTCTGGGGTCGTTCCATCGAGTGCGGCATTCTCGAGAACCCCTGGAACGAGCCGCCCTCCGATGCCTTCACTCTCACCAAGGATCCCTGGGAGACTCCGGACACGCCCCTGTATCTCGAGGTGACCTTCGAGAAGGGAATTCCCGTGGCCCTGGACGGAGAAGCGCTCGACGGCCCCACCCTGATCAAGAAGCTCAACAAGATCGCCGGTGATTACGGCGTGGGACGGATCGATATGCTTGAGGACCGCCTCGTGGGCTTCAAGAGCCGTGAAGTGTACGAGTGCCCCGGCGCCCATGTCCTGATCTCCGCCCACAAGGCTCTCGAAACGCTGACGCTCTCGAAGGACGTGCTTCAGGGGAAGGTTGCCATGGAACAGCAGTATGCCAAGATGACCTACGAGGCGAACTGGTTCTCCCCCTACAAGGAAGCCCTGGACGTCTTCTTCGACCACGTGAACCAGTACGTGAACGGCGTCGTGCGGCTGCGTCTCTACAAGGGGCAGGCCGTGGTGGTGGGAGTCAAGTCGCCGAACGCTCTCTACAAGGAAGATCTCGCCACCTATTCCGAGGGAGATGCCTTCGACCACGACGCCGCGGTGGGCTTCATCAAGATCTGGGGATTGCCCGTGGTGACCTGGCGGCAGGAGCATCCCGCCGATCTCGGCGCGCTGCAGCTGCTCCCGGGGATGAAGGTCTCCGCCGAGGAGACCGTTCCCCTGAACAACGCCGTGGGAGGCAAGTAGGCGTCGCTCTTCCGTCCTCCCTGCCGAAAAAAGCGTCGGAGACATCTCTGGAGGCATCTCCGGAGACGTCTCCGGCATTTTGGGGGTCCGAACGGCACAGGTTTCCCGCTTCGAAAGAGCTTCCGAAGAAATCGGGGTTCCAGGCGCCGGAGAACCGAAGAAGGCCCGGATTCGGAAGGGACGGACAGAGCGCTCTTCGCAGTCACCTTCGGAACTGAACGAAGACGCCCCCGGGATTTCGCCTCGGGGGCGTCTTCGCGTTTTCCGCTTCGCGTTTTCCGCTTCGCGTTTTCTGCTTCGCGTTTTCCGCTTCGTGTTTTCCGCTTCGCGGGGGTTTCCGGAATGTTCAGGAGAAGAGATGCTCCGGCAGACCCTTCCTTCGTGGGCGATGTGTTCGGTCAGCTCACTTCGCGCAGACTGCGGAGCAGTGTTCCCGGGGGCATGGTCGGGAGCGTGCGCGCCACGAGAAAGACGCCGTCCACGTAGACGTCGCTCGAGAAGTCCCGGACCTCGATGCGGATGATCTCGTCCTTGCGGGCGAGAGTGATCTCGTGTTCCGAATGACCTCCCGGAACGGGAAGGCGTTCGGAGTGGACGGGCACGCCGTCGATGTTTCCGCCGAGCACGCTCTTGAAGACCTCGCGGCTTTGAACCTCTCCCAGGGATCCCGTGGCGGCGGCGTGTTTCGCCAGCATGGCCGCCGTGCCGCTCGGGGCGTTGGCCATGGTCGCCGGATGGCGGTCCAGGATGGTCACGTAGGGGTAGAACTTCCGGGCCTTTTCGAGGAAGTCCAGAATCAGGTTGATGCCGAGGCCGAAGTTGGGGATCACCGCCCAGCGGAGTTGTTTCTCCGCGACGAGGCGTTCCACCCGGGCCATGTTCTCGTCGTCGAGTCCCGTGGTGCCTACCACCACGACAAGCCCCCGCTCGGCGTAGCACGTCAGATTTTCCATGAGAATCGCCGCGGAGGTGAAGTCGATGACGAGGTCGGGCTTCGCCGTCTCCAGTCCCTTTGCGAGATCTCCCGACGCGGCGATGCCCAGGGGCTCGATGCCCGCCAGCGTGCCCAGGTCCTTTCCCTCTTCGCGGCACCATCCCCCCGCGAGCCGCAGATCCTCCGAGACCGCCAGAGCACGGACGAGGCTGCGCCCCACGTTGCCCGATGCGCCGGATACGAATACCTTGATGGTCATCTTTCGTTCCCTCCCTCTGCAAGCGTGTGCTTCCTTCGGCGGAAGAAAGCGCCGATATGCCGCCGGGCCGAAACCTGTGCCGGAACATCAGGAGCGTCACAGGTCTTGAAAAAGAAGCGGCCTCGGGAGTTCCGAGCCGACGGGGCCTCCTTTCCGGACAAGAAGCATCACGAAAGAAGTATCACGAAGGAAGAAATTGCGCAAATCCCATTGAGGGCTACGGCGTTCTCCGGGCGAACATGTCCTCCAACCGGGCGAGGACATCGTTCTTGCGGGCGATCCATTCCGGGGCGATGAGACTGGGAGGGCGGGCATCGGCGGTGAGGCGCTGGACGATGGTTCCCTCGGGAAGGGCGAAAAGGGCGCTGGTGAGGCGTCGGCAATACGCGTCAAGAGAGAGGGGGACGAAGGCGCCTTCCCGGTGGAGCCGCTCCAGTTCGGTGTCTCGGAGGACGTGCAGCGGATGGAATTTGACGGCCTCCGCGCCGAGACCGGTCACGAGACGGGCGGAGCGTTCGAGCTGGTCCGGCGCCTCGCCGGGGATACCCGCGATGAGGTGGGCGCAGAGATGCAGTCCCTTTTGCCGTGAGCGGGAAAAGGCGTCTTCGACGGCATTCAGGTCGTGCCCCCGGTTGAGCCAGGCGAGTCCTGCGGGGTCGGTGGTCTGGACTCCCAGTTCGAGCCAGATCTGAAGTGTTTCCGGGAAGGAAGGGCAGATTCCTTCCGCGCTTCCCCGGATGGCGTTTTTGCCGAGGACGGGGCGTTCCGCCAGAGAGGCCAGAAGGTCGAGCACCCTCTCAGGAACGAGGTCGGGGCGGGTTCCTACGGCGATGCCCACCACGGTGACGGCCCGGGACGCCTCCGTCATGGCCTCCTCCAGGCGGCGGCACAGCTCCTCCAGGGGAAGGAACGTGGCGGAATAGCTCTGAAAGTAGAGAATCGCCATGGTGGCACCGAAGCGGCGCAGACAGACCTCGGCCCCTTTGCGGACCTGCTCCGCCAGGGAGATCCCCGCGAGGGCGGCGCCGCTTCCGCCGCCCCGGGCATCACAGAAGATGCATCCCTTTCGTTCCAGCCCCTCCCGATGGGGACAGCCGGCTCCGAGATCGAGGGAGATCTTGTGCACCCTGGCGCCGTAGGTCTCCCGAAGGACGGCGGACCACATGCGCCAGGGGCGGTGTACGGACACTGCCTACGCGTCCTCTCCGTCCGAAAAGGCCGTCTCCGGCGCCGGCGGCAGGGGCGCGAGCTTCTCCCGGGAGAGGGCGACTCCCCGTGCCGCCTCGGCGATCCATGCGTCGAGGCGTGCCGCGGTGTCGCGGTCCTGCAATGCCAGGATTCTCGCGGTGAAGAGCGCCGCGTTGCGTCCGCCGTTGATGCCCATGGAGGCCACGGGGACGCCCGGAGGCATCTGGGCCACGGCAAGCAGTGCATCCATGCCACCGAGGGTTCCCGACGCGACGGGGACCCCCACCACGGGAAGCACGGTGTGGGCCGCGAGCACTCCCGGCAACGCTGCGGAAAGTCCCGCCACGGCGATGATCGCCTTCAAGCCCCGGAAAGCGGCGTTTCGTGCATAGGCGGCGACGGCGTCGGGAGTCCGGTGGGCGGAGGCGACGGTGATCTCGTAGTCGATGTGCAGCTCGTCAAAGGTCTTAGCAATCTCCTTCGCGAGAGGGGCGTCCGAGGCGGAACCCAGGACGATGCCGACGAGAGGTGCGGAAAGCGCTTTGGAGGCGATATCCCGGCGGAAATGGACATCCTTGAAGGAAATCTTCTCCACCCCCGCATAGGCGCGTCGCCGGGCCTCGCGGAGCGACTCCGCCACGCCCACCACGGTGAGCACCCGTCCTCCCGCGGTCTCGACGGCTCCGTTGCCGAAGGCCGTCCCGGCGTGAAAGACCGTGGTTCCCTCCCGTTCCGCCACGTCGATCCCCGAGATGGGATAGCCCTTCGTGTAAGTGTCGGGGTAGCCCCCCGAGGCGAGGACGACCCCCACGGCGGCCTTCTGTTCACCGGGCCAGGCGACGCGGTGCAGCTCGCCCCGGCAACAGGCGGCGAAGACCTCCGCCCAGTCCACTCGAAGCGCGGGAAGCACCACCTGTGCCTCGGGGTCGCCGAAGCGCACGTTGTACTCCAGGAGCAGGGGGTTTCCCTGCACGACCATGATGCCCGCGTAGAGGACGCCGCAGAAGGAAATGCCCTCCTCGGCGAGGCCCTTCACCGTGGGTTCGAGGACCTGGGTCCGGATTTTCTCCAGCAGGGCCGGCGTCGCCTGGGGGACCGGCGTGTAGGCGCCCATGCCCCCTGTGTTCGGTCCCCGGTCTCCGTCGCAGGCGCGCTTGTGGTCCTGGCTGAGCGGGAGGATACGGACCGTTTTGCCGTCCGTCACGGCGAGGACCGTGACCTCCCATCCCGGCAAATAGTCCTCCACCACGATCTGCGCTCCCGCGTCGCCGAGGACGCGCTCTTCGAGAAGCGCCCGGCAGATCCGCTCGGCCTCTCCCGCCGAATCGGGGAGAAACGCACCTTTGCCTGCGGCGAGGCCGTCCGCCTTGACGACGAAGGGGGCCCGGCGTGCCGCGAGGGCCTTTTCCGCCTCGTCGAGGGTGGTGCAGACCGCGAAGGGGGCCGTGGGAATGCCGTGGCGCTCCATGAAGCGCTTGGCGAAGACCTTGCTTCCTTCGAGGCGCGCCCCCGCCGCTCCGGGGCCGAAGACGGCGAATCCCTTTTTCCGGAGGGCGTCCGCCACCCCCGCCACGAGGGGTGCCTCGGGGCCGATGACGACGAGGTCGGCGGAAAGTGCCTCCGCGAGGGCCGTGACCCCCTCGGCATCCGTGATGTCCACGCCGTGAAGGGTTGCGAGAGAGGCGATACCCGCGTTGCCGGGCGCGCAGTGAAGCGCCTCCGTGAGAGGGCTCGCCCGCAGGGCCGCCGCCAGTGCATGTTCCCTGGCTCCGGAACCGAGAAGCAGTATCTTCATGGTCGTCCTCCTAGAATAAAGTTGTCACAACTGGGAGCAGAAATAGCCCGAAAAGTTGTGGTGATAATAGAGGCA
>NZ_JARKPW010000178.1:0-25692 GCF_029975095.1 Aminiphilus sp. | reverse complement strand
CCGGAACGGTTCGGAGCAGACTGGTTCTCTCCGGCGCTCCCGGAGTGGATCTCGCCGGTGTGCTGCGCTATCTCGATACCTATCCCTACGGCTGTCTCGAACAGACCGTCTCCAGCGCATGGCCCCTGTTGGCACTCCCCTCCATCGTCGCCGAAGTGGATCCTCTTCTGGCGAACGAAGCGGAACGGAGGCGCCTTCTCGACGAACGGGTGCGGCGAATCATGTCCCTGCAGCGGTGGGACGGCGGATTCAGTCTGTGGCCGGGGAGCGCCGAGGGAACGGACTGGTCCGGCGTGTACGCGGTGCATTTCCTCGTCGCCGCGAAAAAACAAGGAGTTCCTCTTTCCGAAGAATCCCTCGGCTTTGCGCTTTCCTTCGTGCGGCGGCTTCTTCCGGCATTGCCGGGAGGAACGGACGAGGATGTGCTGAACGCCTATACCGCCAAGGCCTACGGTGCATATGTGCTTGCCCTGGCGGGGGAACCCCCCTTGGCGTGGATGGAACATCTCCGGGAACGGACGGAGCAGCTCCGTGCTGCGGGCCGCCTTTTCCTGGCCGGCGCCTATGCACTCTCCGGCCAGAAGGAGACCGCCCGGAACCTGCTCGGTCAGACCGCTGTCTCCGTGGAGACACCCCCAAGCGGCACGGAAACGCTTGATTCGGGAGTCCGGGACAGCGCGCTCGCGCTGTTGATGTGGCTCCAGATCGACACCACCGCGCCGGAGATTCCTCTTCTTGCGGAAAAACTACTCGCGGCCCGCACGGGGGGAACCTGGTACGGAACCCAGGAAAACGCCTTCGCGGTCCTCGCTCTGGGGGCCTATCTCGATGGTACCGGGAGGGCGAGGCACCCCTTCACGGCCCGAATTCAGAACGAGGAGGGGCGGCTTCTCGGCGAAGTGCGACAGGGAGAGCGCCTGGTGCTCTCCGAGGAGGACGGGCTCGACCTTCCGCTGCGTCTTTCCTGCAGCGGCGAGGGAACCGTGTATTACGCCTGGGTCGTGGACGGAGTTCCCCTGGAGATGCCGAAGCCCGTTTCCCAAGGGATTTCGATCAAGCGAACGTTCCTCGACAGGAGCGGAACTCCCCTTGCGAAGGATGCGGAAATACGGCAGGGGGATCTGCTGCAGGTACAGCTGGAAATACTGCCCGAACGAACCGTGACCGATCTGGTGGTGGCGGACCTCCTTCCGGGATGCTTCGAGATCGAGAATCCCCGCCTTACCGCGGGTGCCGAGGGAGAACAGGACGCCAGGGTCAGGGAGGAAGTTCGGGACGACCGCCTTCTCCTCTTCGTGAACCGGCTTGCGGAGAAAAAAGCCTTTCGTTACGTCTATCAGGTTCGTGCCGTGAGCAGAGGGGGCTTTGTCCTTCCTCCCGCCGCCGTGGAGGCCATGTACGATCCGGCGGTACGGGCCATTGGCCCCGCAGGGATGGTCCATGTGGAGTGAACGCAGGCGGTCGATTCTGGTCTGACCGGAAGAGAAGGCGGATACCATGAGCGAAGAGAGAGCCTCCCGAACACGGTGGAGGTCCGTTGGCATTTTCCTTGCCGCCCTGCTGCTGACGCTTGCAGGAGGAATCGTCTTCCTGTGGAAGGCGGTTCCTCCTGCCGATCCGGAGGCGCTGCGTGAATGTCCCGCGTCGCCTGTGGTCTTCGACAGGGAAGGACGTATGCTTCGGGCCTACCTTGCCCCGGACGGTGCCTGGAGTTTTCCCGTCTCTCTGGATGCCATGGGGACGTGGTTGCCCAAGGTGGCTGTCCAAGTGGAGGACCGGCGTTTCTTTTCCCATCCCGGGGTGGACCTGGTCGCGATTTTCCGGGCTCTCGCGGGGAATATCCACGAGGGGCGGGTCATCTCCGGTGCGTCCACCATCACGAGCCAACTGGTGCGGCTCACCGTGCCGAGGCCGAGGACCATGCGCGCCAAGGCGGAGGAGTTTTTTCAGGCGCTTCGTCTCGAACGGCGCTTTTCCAAGAAAGAGATTCTCGAACTGTACCTGAATAAGGCCCCCTTCGGAGGGAACATCCGGGGTGTGGAGGCCGCGTCCCTGCTTTATTTCGGCAAGAGTTCCCGTCATCTCTCCGTGGGAGAGGCGGCTCTCCTGGTGGGACTCCTGAAGAGCCCCAGCGCGCTCCGTCCGGACAAAAACCCGCAGGGAGCGCGGAAAAGAAGAGATCTCCTTCTCACGCTCCTTGCCGAACGGGGAGTGCTCACCTCCACGGAACTTTCCGTCGCCCTGGCGGAACCCGTGACGGGGCGGCTCTATCCCTTCCTTCCCGTGGCCGCCCACGCGGCGGACCGGATACGGGCGCTCGCCGCACCGGACACGACGGTATTTCGGTCGACTCTTGATCTGGGTCTCCAGCGTCACATGGAACGTCTCCTGCACGAGGCCCTGGGTGCGTTTCCTCCGTCGGTGAGTGCCGCCGGAATTCTTGTGGAGAACTCCTCCCGTGCCGTTCGGGCTTATGTGGGAAACGCCAGGTGGGGCGAAGAGCGCGGAGCCGGATGGGTGGACTGCGGTGAGGCGTTGCGTTCCCCAGGATCCACGCTCAAGCCGTTTCTCTACGCTCTGGCGTTTCAGGAGGGACTGCTCGGGCCGGGATCCCTTCTCGCAGACACGCCCCTCGGTTTCCGGGGTGAATCTCCCCGCAATTTCGATCGCCTCTATCGAGGACCCGTGAGCGCCCGCACCGCTCTGGCGGAATCGCTCAACGCACCGGCGGTCCGAGTGCTCCGTACGGTCGGGACCGCGTCGTTCCTGTCGTTTCTCCGGCGTTTCGGATTCGCAAACCTCCACCGCGATGCCTCCGCCTATGGGGATGCCCTTGTCCTGGGGGGCTGCGAGGTGACGCTCCTCGAACTCGCCCGGGCTTATGCAGCCCTTGCCGGAGGTGGACGCCTGTTACCCTTGCGGTGGGTGGAAGTTCAGGAAGAGACGGCGGCGAGTTCTTCCCGGAGCGATACGGTGGTGGATCCCAGAGCGGCTTTTCTCGTTGCGGAATGTCTCCGGGACCCGGGAGGTCGGCTCTCTTCTCTGGCGGAACAGCAGTATGGAGAGGACGGGCGGTGGGTCGCGTTCAAGACGGGTACCTCCTACGGATTTCGGGATGCCTGGACGGCGGCCTATTCACCTCGCTATACCGTCGTGATCTGGCTTGGAGACACGGGAGGCACGCCCAGAGACGGCCTTGTAGGGCTCCGGGCGGCGACGCCCGTGGCATTGCAAATGCTCCGCCGGGTTCCGGGACTCCCCGGGCCGAAATGGTTCGAGCCTCCTTCCGGCGTGGAGCTTCGTGAGGTGTGTGCGCTCTCCGGGCTTGCTCCGGGGAGCGCTTGCGAGCGAACCTACCGGGAATGGCATATCGATGGCGTCTCCCCGGGCGGGCGCTGTCCCCTCCATGTGCTTCGAAACGGCGTGCCCGTGACGCAATGGCCGCTGGAACTTCGGGGATACGAAACGGGTGGACGCCCACGGGGAGACGCGGAGAGACGGACATTCCGGCTCTCCATCACGTCGCCGGGGGGCGGGAAGCGCTATGTGCTCGTTTCCGGTGCGGGAGAACAGAAAATTCCGCTTCTTGCCGAAGGCGGCGACACCGTTCTCTACTGGTTCGTGAACGGAGAATTTTTCGCACGACAGGAGCCTGGGGGGCAGCTTTTCTGGTCTCTCGCGCCGGGGAAACATCGCATTTCCGTCGCCGACGCGGAGAATATTCCCGACTCCGTGGAGGTGGAGGTCGTCGCCTCGTCCTCTCCGTGACAAGAAAGAGATGTGGAATGTTCCGGTCTCTTTCACGGGATGCGTGCCGCGGTGAAAGAGATGACCAGCCCCCGAATTGACTGCCACGAGGGAAGTTGATATCGGCGACTCCCGAAAGCAGCTCTACGCACGACAGTCTTTCCTGGGTGAGCCTGTCGGCGGCAGATGGCGTCCCTCCGGGCGTTGATGCGCGAAGTGCTCCCTTCCGCAGAAGAACACCACTCCGATGCGTGAGCCGGGGATTTTCTGGAAATTTACGGTGCCGGGTACGGTGGGAGGGCTCTGAAAGAAGACGCGTTTCGTGAGAAGGTTGTTTGCAGACCGGTACGGAGGGTTGCGTCGGGCATGGTCGTTGTGAAGAGTGCCGCTCTCTGTGGAGAAAGGAAGAGACCATGGAACGCATCGATGTCGTGCTCTCTCCGGGAGAACCGCTTCCTCCTGCGGATGTGTGGCTCGTGGTGGATATTCTTCGGGCCACTACGTCCATCGTGGCCTTTTTCGACGGTGGAGGAGCATCGCTCACGCCACTCCGAACCGTGGAGGAGGCCTTGGAACTCCGGAAGACCTGGGGGCATCAATGGCTTTTGGCGGGAGAACGGGGGGGCGTGCCTCCCGATGGATTCCACAGAGGAAATTCACCCCGGGAAATGCTCTCGGGTTCGACGGGGATGCGTCTGCTCTTCACCACGACGAACGGAACGGAGGCGTTGCTTCGGTGTGCAGCGACAGGGCATCCCGTGTACGCCGCCTGTGCCCGGAACGCCCGAGCTGCTGCGAAAGAGGCGCTGCGCAGGGGAAAGCGTATCGGTATCTTCTGTGCGGGACGTCATGGCCGGAGTGCATTGGATGACGCCCTGTGCGCGGGGCTTCTTGTACGGCGCCTTCTGGAAGAAGGAATGCATCCGGAAGAGCGTGCTCTCTCATGCGGTGACGGAGTCCGGATGGCCCTGGCCCTGTGGCGGAACCTGGGGGAAGATCGGTTCCACGATGCCGTGGCGGAGGCAGACCACGCGGAAATTCTGCGACGTCTCGGCCTGGAAGAGGACATTCGCTTCTGCTGTGACATAGACAGAACAGACATCGTCCCCCTCCTGGGGGTGTGGAAGGACCGTCCGGTCTTTTCGCATCCCCGGGAGAGGGCGGATTAGGTAGGGCGTGACGCTATTTCTTTTTGAGGATGTTTGCAATCTCCCTCGTGAGGGGGGCCATGCGCTGATCCGTGGCGCGGCGGGCGAGGATCTGCTGCGGGGACATCTCTTTTTTCCAGTAGGCCTTGTTTGCGTCCTGGTCCGTGTCGACCACGGCACCCTCCAGGGAGAGGCCTGCGAAAAGCCCTTTGCTCATGGAATAGCTGTAGATGGATGCCTTCAGCCTGGAATCCGTCGCTGCCTGGGCGCTGCGTCCGACGGGTCCCGCCGCCACGGCGAGATCCCCTCCCAGGGTGACATTGTCCCCCATGAAACCTTGCATGCCCCGGTCGTTGGTGATGACGAGCACCAGTGCGGTGGACTGGATGCCGATCTGGATTCCCCAGGAAGCTCCGGCGATGGTGAGGAAACTCGGGCCGTACCAGTTGCCGCTCTGGGGATCCCTCTTGAGGAGCAGGCCTTCTCCGTAACGCCCGCCGAGGACGAAGCCCGCCTTCACGACGGAGGGGAAGATGGCGATGCCCTTGGCGTCGCGGATAAGATCCGCCATGGTGGAGGCATCGTTCTGTTTCGCCATTTCCCGGAGGATCTTTGCGCTGTCGGCGATTCTGGCTTCGGGAGTCGCCGCCCGGGCGATTCCCTGCGTGAAGGCCAGGAAGGTGAAGCAGAGAAGGAACAGTGCCGTTTGGAGTGTCTTCGGTCGTTTCATGTTCGCAACACGTCCTTTCTTCGAGGCTGGAAACCTCGGAATGTAGTATAACATTGACGAGGCGAGCCTGCCGAAGATGTTACGAAACGCTCTGGCGCAGCCCAATGAGGGGAAAGGAGACCGGGAAATGAATCGATCCGATGAAGAATTGCTGGATCTTCTGCTACCGGGAGGACACGAGATGTTCGATCTCGTTCCCGTTCCCATGCTTCTCGGCAACTGTCGGGAGGAAGCGTTCCTCGTGCGGTGTGTCAACCGGGCCTTCGGGGAACAGGTGGGAGTTCCACGGGAGCTTCCCGGAACCCTCTCGGCGGTATTCGGTTTGGAGAACAGACCTTTTTCTCCGGAGACGTTCCGAGAGTGTCTTGTTCGAAACGGATGGAGCCGTCGCTTTTGGGAGGCGATTCCGGGGGAGCGTATTTTTGATGCGGCCGTTTTCCGTCATCCCGAGGGGGGTGTTCTGGCGATTCTTCCGGACTACTCGGATCGTGTCGTCGTTCGACGCATGGAAAAACTGGAGGCGGCGACGGCTTCCGCCCTCCGGAATTACACCGTTCGGGAAGTTTTTTCGCCGCTCCTTTCCGCAGTGACGGAGATGCTCGGAGTGGATTGGGCGGGAATTTTCCAGTGGATTCCTCAGGAGGAGCGATGGACATTGCTTTTTTCGGAGGAGAATGCCCTTCTTCCGGGAGGGATGGACTGGGCTCTCGCCTTTGTGGAGGCGCTTTTCGAGGACGGGGAGTGCAGCGGTGCCTTTCTTGGTGATCTTGCCGTCGAGGAAGGCGGGCAGTGGTGGCTTCCCTGGGTCTCCTCCGCCGAAGGGGCCAGAAAAGAGCTTTTGCAGCGACAGGGCGTGGGGTCTCTTTTCGCGGGAACGCTTCTGGTGGGAAGCGCTCCTATGGTCCTTCTGGGGCTCTCCGAAAGAGAAGGCGTGTTCGCCAGGCTGAGCGGAAATCCTCTTCGAGCGCTTCTGCCGGTTTTCGCCTCCACGGCGGAACGCTACCGAGTGATCACCGGCATGTCTCTCGTCAATGATCGAGACAGGACAACGGGGTTGCTCTCGCGAGGAGGAGTGCAGCGCTTTCTGCAGCAGGAGCTGGACAAGGCGAGACGATACGAGTTCCCGGTCTCTTTCGTGCGTGTTGCATTGGGTAACGTCGAGGCGATCCGGGAGGCCGGAGGCGAATCCTCATTTTTCGATGCGCTTCGGATGATCGCCGGAATCGTCGGCCAATGCATCCGCACAGTGGATGTGGCTGCGCGATCCGATGAGGCGACACTGTTACTCGTCCTCCCGCACACTCCTGCGGAGGGATGTGCTGTCGTCGTGAACCGGCTCAAGGAACGCCTGGAGGGGATTTCACCGCTTCCAGGCGTTCCGCTGCAAGTGACATTCGCACGCGCTACCTTTGCCGGAGCTACCCTTCCTTCTCCGGAGCGTGTGCTATTCGGAGAGTTCTTCCATGCGTGAGAGTATGTCCAGCGCGGTCTGATCCAGCGTCTCCCAGTCCGCGTCGTCACCGCCGCAGGCCGCCTCGATCTGGCTCCGTCCCATCTCGAGTACGGGAAAGACAGGGGTTTGGGCCAGTTCGGTTCGGATTTCCTCCAAAACGTCTTCGGGGAGTCTATCCGTAAGATAGCCGAAAAAGGTCGTCGCCGTGGACAGCGCCATGATGCGCTCCTCCGTCTGGACCCATACGGGATGGAGCAGGGTGGCGGCGGAGAACTCGAGCAGCGTGTCCTCGTCGTCTTCGTCGGAGTCGGGAGCGTCCCAATAATCGAGGAGGTAGAAGGGCAGGTTCGGGGCGACCCGGAAAGCTTCAAGGAGGGCCTGATGACTTTCCCTTCCGGAGCCTGCGAGTTCCAGCGTCGCAATGGCCTGTGCGTGCGCGGAGAAAGGAGTTTTCTCGCTGTCCGCCAGAACCTCCTCAAGAACGGTCGAATACTGGCCCGTCTGCAGCAAGCCGATGTAGCGAACGGCCCGCGCCCAATAAGCACCGTCGTTCTCCTCCGTGCCTCTCTCCAGAAGAGCCTCCGCCGTTTCGAGCGCCTTCCCGCCGTTCTCGTCGAAAATGTAAGCAAAGCCGAGCCGCTGAAGACCCTCAGTCAGAAAGAGAGAAAGTTCCTCGTCGTCGGGGTTTTTCTCCACGAGGCGCCGAAGTTCCGCGACGGCTCTTTCCGTGAACCCGACCGACTCCTCGACATCCTCGGTCAGATCGGCGAGCATGAACAGTGCCTCGGGGTTCTCCGGAGAAACGGCAAGGATCTGCGAGGCCAGATTCTCCACCTTCTGAGGATTTTCCTCGTCGTACATGGCTTCCAGCAGTTCTTCCAGAGAAGCCTTTTTCTTTGCCATGAGCCTGACCTCCACTTGTCTTCAGAATTTTCCCCGTTTTTCGGGAAGAGGCCCCCTCCGAAAAAAATCAGAAAGAGCCGATTCGGGGCGGCACGGATTCTCCCATGCCTTGGATCGGTATGTCAACGGCGTGGCGGAGCTTGATGCTGGGCATTCCCACCACCACGATTCCCGATTTCTCGTCCAGGTGGTAGCGTTCCGCATCGGTCTGTCGATCATAGCCGATCACGGTGTTCGGGGGAAGGGTGTTGTGTGCGTCCACGATGGTTCGCCGCAGTTTACATCCCTCTCCGATGACCACGTTCTGGCCGATGATGCATTCTTCCAGCACGGCTCCGGGATGGATGATACAGTTCCTGGAGAGGACCGAAAAATGAACGGTGGCCCCGAGGACACGGCTTCCCTCCGCCCGGAGGGCCCCCACGACGGAACAATGCTGCCCTTTCACGGGGTAGGTGAAGCCCGGCGGATCCGCGTAGGAAACGGTACGAATCGGCCAGTGAGGATTGAAGAGCGTGAGCTGGGAGGGGTGTTGTAGCAGGTCCATATGGGCCTGCCAATAGGCGTCGATGGTTCCCACGTCCTTCCAATAGGGGCGGTCGTTTCCGGGAATGATGTTGGTCGGAAAATCGTAGGCCATCATGCGACACAGGCCGAAAATTCTGGGAAGAATGTCCTTGCCGAAGTCGTGGGTGCTTTGGGAGTCCCGGGCATCCTCGATGAGCGCCTCTTCCAAGGCCTCGCGCTCGAAGATGTAATTGCCCATGGAGACGTAGCTGAAACCGGGGCGCCCAGGGATCTGAGGAGGATTCTTCGGTTTTTCCACAAAATTGATGATCTTGTTCGTGTCGTCCACGTCGATGCAGCCGAACTGCCAGGCCTCGGAGGTGGGAACAACGTTTGCCGCCACGGTCACGTCCGCTCGGTTGTCCACGTGGAACTGCAGCATCTGTTCCACGTCCATCTTGTAGATGTGGTCCGCGGCGAAGATGCACACATGGTCCGCGTCGTACATGGTTGCGAGATGCAGATTCTGGAAGACCGCATCGGCAGTGCCCTCGTACCAGTGCTCGCCTGTCCACATTTGGGCCGGAACGCTGGTGATGAAGAAATCCCGCCCTCGCATGGCTCCGCCGAACTGCCATCCCCGCTCGATATGCTCGTTGAGAGATTGGCTCCGAAACTGGACGAGGACGTAGATGGAGTAAAGTCCGCTGTTCACAAGGTTCGAAAGCGCGAAGTCGATGATGCGGTATTTCGCCGCGAAAGGAACCGCCGGCTTTGCGCGGTACTTGGTGAGGGGCATGAGACGTTCTCCTTTGCCTCCGGCGAGAACGATGCCCAGAACGCGACCGTATTTCCCGTAAATCATGGATGCTCACCCTCCTCTTGTGAGACGTTGCAGGCGATACGTGACCTCGCCTTTGCTCCGCTGGGACAGAAAACTCTCTCCACGCAACCACCACCATGCGGGACGGCCCCTGCGGGGTGTCTCGCATGGTGGCGGGAACGTGGTTGAACATTCGAAAAGGCGACGTTCCCGACGATTTTTTCTTTTCGGAAATGCGGTCGCGGCAGTTCCGCGAGGAATGTATCGACCGTCAGTTCCCCAGAAGTCTCAGGTACAGGGCCTTGTATGTCTCTGCGGAGTGCTTCCAGGAAAAATCCTGTTCCATGCCGTGACGGACGATGATTTTCCACTGTTCTCTATCATGCCAGTGCGACAGTGCCCGTTCGACCACGCGACGGAGTTCGTGCGGGGTGTAGTCGCTGAAGAGGAAACCGTTTCCGTCGGGGGAGCCGTCCACGTCGATGATGGTGTCCGCGAGTCCCCCGACGGCACGGACAAGAGGAACCGTTCCGTAACGGAGGGCGATGAGTTGGGAGAGGCCGCAGGGTTCGAAAAGGGACGGCATGAGGAGCATGTCGCCGCCCGCATAGAGAAGATGCGCCAGCGTTTCGTCGTACCCCGCATGAACATGGAGGAGGTCCTGATACCGGCGGGATTCTTCCTGCAGGGCACGCTCGTAGATGGGGTGCCCGCTTCCGAGGATGAGCACCCTCGTTCCGAGCGAGAGGAGGTCTTCCATGGCGGCGAGGAGGATGTCCACCCCCTTTTGTTCCACCAGGCGTCCGACGAAGACGAGCAGGGGACGGTCGTTTTCCTCCCAGCCGCATGCCTGAAGGAGTGCCTTGCGGCAGAGGGTTTTTCCGCTGAGATCTCCGACACGGTATGGAGCGGGAAGCAGCGGGTCCGTCTCGGGGCTCCAGACGGTGTAGTCGAGGCCGTTGAGAATCCCCTGGATTTTTCCCCGACAGCTTGCGAGAACACCGTCGAGTCCCATGCCCCCCTGGAGGGTCTGGATTTCCCAGGAATAGCGGGGGCTGACGGTGGTGATGGCGTCCGCGGCAAGGATGCCTCCCTTGAGCGCGTTGAGGCCGCCGTAGAACTCGATGCCCTCGATGGTGAAACTTTCCTTGACGAAGCCCCAGATGTTCAGTGCGTTCGGCGTTGTAATCCACTGGTGGGCCAGATTGTGAATGGTGAGGACCGTATCGTAGTCGTCCCGTCTGTTTCGGTAATGGCGGTGCCACTTGAGAGCGGCGGGCACCAGCGCGCCGGGCCAGTCGTGCACGTGGAGAATGTCCGGAGTCCATTCCAGTGCTCCGGGGACTTCCAGCGCGGCGAGAGAGAGGAACGCGAAGGGCAGCGTGGCCAGCGGTGTCGTCTCCCGGGGATAGACTTCCGAGTCTGAGAAGAGTTCCGGTTGTTCGAGCAGGTACACCGGTGTGTTGTTCACCGATGTCTCCCACAGAGGAGCGCTGTACACACGCCAGTCAAGGGCGACATGCACACTTTTCCCGGTGGGCGTGCAGGAAAGATTCTGGGCCTCCAGACGCTCGAACATGCCGGGATAGGCGGGGAGCACGATGCGGGCGTCCACGCCGACCTCCCGGAGTGCCGCAGGAAGGGAGCCCACCACGTCCCCCAATCCGCCGAGCTTGACGAGAGGCGCCATTTCGGAGGCTACGTGGAGAACCCGAGGGCACTTCATGATCAAAGCCCCCGGAAGACGATGCCGTAGGCTTTTTCGCAGTAGTCCTTCACCATTCGATGTGTGTTGAAGTAGCTGGCGTTGAGGGCAATGGAAGATTTCATCATGGAGACCCATCGTTCCCGGTGCTGATAGTAGGTAGGAAGGACCTTCTCCCGCAGCTTCGCGTAAAGATCCACCGCGTCCTCCATCTCGTCGTAGTCGATGAGGTCCGCCTCGGCGGGTTCGGGACCGATGGACCAGCCCGTGACGTCCTCAACCCATCCCTCGATCCACCAGCCGTCGAGAACGGAAAGGTTCATCACGCCGTTGTGGGTGCACTTCATGCCGCTCGTTCCCGATGCCTCCCGGGGGCGCTTGGGATTGTTCAGCCACAGGTCCACGCCCTCGGTGAGGAGTCCCGCGACGGACATATCGTAGTTTTCCAGGTAGACGATGGGCAGAGCGGCTCCGATCTCCTTCGATGCCCGGATGATCTGCTGGATGACCGCCTTGCCGCCTTCGTCCTGGGGATGTGCTTTCCCTGCGAAGATGAACTGCACCTGTCCCGCACAGGCGTCCAGGAGTTTCTTCATGTCGGAGAAGAGCAGGTCGGCCCGCTTATAGGTCGCGGCCCGGCGGGCAAAGCCGATGGTGAGCACGTCCGGGTCGAGTTCCCGCCCCGTGTCCTCCAGGATCTTGGCGAGGAGTTTCATCTTCGCCGCCTGATGAGCCTTCCAGATGTCCTCGTCGGAGAGCTTGAGCGCCTGGGTGAGCCTGGAGGGGTCGTTGCTCCAGCCAGGTATCTCACGGTCGAAGAGGCGGCGCATTCCCGTGGATGTCCAGGTGAGGGAATGGACACCGTTGGTGATGGCGTCCACCTTGGAGGTGTTGAACATGCGACGGCTCACTTCGGCGTGCTTGACCGACACCCCGTTGGTGAAACGGCTGTAGCGGAGTCCCAGCTCCGTCATGGAGACGCCGTTCTCGCCGAGCATGCGCCGGAGCCGCCCGCTGAAAATGGGGTCCATGACGCGGTCCACGAGTTCGTAGGGGAAGTGGTCGTGTCCTGCGGGAACGGGTGTGTGGGTGGTGAAGACCACCTGATCGCGCACCTTCTGGAAGTTTTCGTAACCCATTTCCCGGAGCAGTTCCAGGGTGAGGAATCCCGCATGTCCTTCATTGAGGTGAAAAGTTTTGATGTTGTCGTAGCCGAGATCGCGGAGAATACGCAAGCCCCCCACGCCGAGAATGATCTCCTGGATCAGGCGGTAGCGCTGGTCGCCTCCGTAGAGGTGCCACGTGAAGGCCCTGTCGTCGGGGCTGTTCGCGTCGAAATCCGTGTCGAGGAAATAGATGGGGACGGGGTATCCTCCCTGGCCGATGAAGTCGTGCACCCAGGCGCGGATGTGCAGGGAACGCCCCTCGATCATGACGGAGACTTCGTTGGGAAGGAGCTGGAGGAATTGTTCCGGCTGCCATTCCACCGGGGACTCCTGCTGCCATCCTTCGCTGTTGAACGTCTGGTTGAAATAGCCCTTTTTGTACAGAAGCGTGATCCCTACCAGGGGAACACCGAGATCCGCGGCGCTCTTGAGCGTGTCTCCCGCGAGGACGCCGAGTCCTCCCGAGTAGGTCGGAATCTGATGATGGATGCCGATTTCCATGGAAAAGTAGGCCACGGTACGGAAGGCAGGATCATTCTCCAACATCCTGCGTAAACTTTGCCCGACGTTTTTCCCGTGCACCATGACGGACATGTTCGTTCCCCCTTCACTGATGAACTCGTCTCTGTACAGTTATACCACGCTCGGATCATCCGGGCATCGTTCGCGATGATTCCGGAACGGCGAATCCGAGAAATGCCGCGAGGTTGAGGAGTGTACCTGATGTTCGTTCCTTTTCCGATTCGAGCAGGCGCCACATTTCGTTCTGAATGCGCCAGAGATCGAGGGTGATGCGGAGTTCCCGGATGCGCTCCAGAGAGGCGAGAACGCGCCGCAGGACGGCTTCCTCCTCGACGCTTCGTTGTGCCCGAAGTGCGTCGTGCAGCTCCCGGGCGAGGTGTGGTGCCAGCACCGACAGCTCCGGTTCGAGCCCCATGGAATGTGCCTCCTCAAGAAGCGCCTCCAGTGGGGAATTCTCGGAGAGGAGATCGAGAACGGTCGGGCTTGCCTCCACGAGTTCCTGGAGACGGGAACGGAAGGACAGTTCCGCCGCGGCCCGGAGAAACGGAGGTGCGCTGACGCCGATGCTGTGGAGCTGTACCAGCAGGCGTTTCGATTCGTCGGTGATCTCCGTGGTTTGTTCGGACCAGCGTTCCTCCGCCTCAATGGAGCGCTCCCGGGCAACCATTTCCCGGTCATCCTGGGGGAGAATGCCCAGCTTCCAGGGACCGAGGGGGAAGTTGTCCTCCATGTGGCGGGAGAGTTCCAGGAGATCCCCCTCGTAAAAAAGCTTTTTGAAGGGGCGAAGGGGGGGCAGCTCATTCTCCCGGAGGCGGCATACGTCGCCCAATCCCCCCGAGGAAAGGACGCAGGCGCTCCCTTGCCACCGGCGGGTGGTGCGGCGATCCTCCACGGAGAGGTCGGAAAGCCGCAGGAACAGATCGCCTCCGCTGATGACGTGCGATGTTTGGTCTACCGTGAAGGCGTAGTAGGACGAAGAAGCGCCGAGCAGTGCCGCCTGAGTCGCCACGTCCTGAAGAGAGCGCCGGGCTGGGAGTACGAGCCGGTCGAGGACGACGTCGCCTCGGGGCAGTTCGGGACGGTTGCCCTCGGCTTTCCGGAGGTCGTTTCGGAAGGTCTCTTCCAGATCGGGGCCGCCCGCTTCCCGGAGAAGTTCCAGCGCCCGGTACGCGTAGGCCAGAATCTGCGCGGTTTCGATGCCGGCAAGGTCGTTGAAGAACCAGCCGCAGGAGGTGTACATGAACATCCCCATGCGCTGTGCCTCCAGAAGGAGAAGGATTTTTTCGGCATCCTCCTCCCGAAGGGATCTTCCGAAACGTGCCGCAAGAAACGTCTCGGGATCCTCTTCACCCTGATCCAGGTGAAGAGAGATCGCCTCGTTTCGTAACGTCCAGGGTTCCTGCGTGAACGGTGCCAGGTGCGCCTCGAAAGCATCGTCCAGTTTTTCCCGGAGGCGATCCAGAGCGTGTCGCAGCGGTCCTCGCCATCGTTGATGCCAGCCATGCTCTCCGCCGGTATGGCATCCGCAGTCGCTCCGCCAGCGCTCCACACCGTGGGCGCAGGACCAGGAGGTGTTCTCGGCGATGGCGGCCTCCCACGTTGCGGGGTGTCGGGCAAGAAAGGCGTCGATGTTGCCCAAATTCACGTCTCTTGAGGAGGAAAGAACCTGAAAGGCTCTTGCTAGGGCCATCTCGCCGAAACGATGGTGGTGCCCGTAACTCTCACCGTCCGTGGCGATCACCACAAGGCGGGGTTCTCCATCGTCGGGGACACTTCGCAAAAGGGCTTCGGCGAGGCGGTCCCCATTGTCCAGGAGTCCCCCGAAAGCGATGTCCCGGGCTATGTCCGCCGAGTAGAACACCACCACAATGCTCTTCCCCGAGGGGAGGACGACGCGATAGGGGCGACTGGTATCGAGCCCTGTCCCACCGGGAGTTTTTCGACTCTCTCCCGAGGGAGAACGCACGGAGGCGCATTGCCAGGGGGCGAGGATGGTGAAGGCGATGCCCGCCGCCGCCAATTCCTCCAGGGTCGCCGTGTCCACCGCCGTTTCCGGAAGCCACATTCCCACGGGATTTCTCCCGAAGCGGCTCCGGAAATCCACCGCTCCCCAGTGGACCTGTGTGCGTTTGTCCCGGGCGGAGGCGAGGGGAAGAATCATATGATTGTAGCCCTGGGCGATGGCGTTGCCGGCACCGAATTCCCGGGCTGCCTCCTCGTCGGACGTGCGGATTCGCGTGGCCAGGACGTGGTCGTGACGCGCCATCCAGCGGTGCAGCGTTGGGCCGACGTTGAAGCTCAGATAACGGTAATTGTTCACGATGCTGACGATGCGCCCGTTTTCGTCGGTAAGCCGCGCCGCCCGATTCGGGCGGTAGCATTCCGCGTTGATGCGGGCGTTCCAGTCATGATAGGGGGTAGCCGAGGAGTCGGAGAGTACCTCGTCGAGCCAGGGGTCCTCTCGGGGTGGTTGATAAAAATGAGCGTGGATACAGACGCAACGCATGGAGACCTCCCTCCCTCAGAGCGGACTGATGGGTGTTTCGTCAAGGAGCGACGGGACACCCCCGGATTTGAGGGCGTCGAGGCGTTCCAGAAAGCGTTCGAGAAATTCCGGAGAGGGAATACGAAGGCGGACATATCGCTCGTCCAGGTGCATGTATCCTTCCCCTGATTCGCCCGCAATGCCCTGTTCTCCCAAAAGAGTCGCCAAATTTCCCCGGCTTCCGGAAAGGAGCAGGATGGGCGTTCGGGGATCCGTCGCGGCCATCCGGAGGAAGGAGTGCTTTCGGAAAAACTCCATGAGGCGTTTCTTCGTCACGAGGACGTAAGTTTTCGTTCGTTCGAGGAAAAACGGATCGGAAAGCGCCTCCCGGGCAAGAAGCGCCCCGAGGGTATTCACCGGGAAGGGAGGGTGCACTTTCCGGAAAAGTTCCAGGAGTTCCGGATGGCGTGTCACACCGTATCCGACCCGCATTCCCGCGAGCCCCCATGCCTTGGAGAAGGAGCGGACCACGATCACATTGGGGAGAGTGAGTCGAGTCGCCCATTCATCGCGGGGGAGATAGTCCCCGTAGGCCTCGTCCACGAGAAGCCAGCTCCCTCCCTTTGCGCAGGCGTGGCTCAAATGCTCGAGTTCCGCCAGAGTGAGCGTTTGACCCGTCGGATTGTGGGGGCGATCTACGTAGAGGACGTGGGGACGTCCTCGTGCGGCACGGAGCCACGCGTCGAGATGCGCCTCGAAAAGTGGCGGATGCAGGACCAGCGGGTGGTACCGGACATTGTTGAGCATCGCCTGGAGAGGAACGTCGGTGAACTGGGGAGAAACCCCGCCGAGTAAGGAACCCGGAGGGAGAAGAATTCGCAGAAGCGTGAGGAGAACGCCGAAGGAGCCGTGACCGAGGACGATGTGTTCTCTCGTGACACCGGAGTCGCCAAGGTACTCCGCGATGGCTTCCCGGAGAGAAACGAGGTCCGGAGGAGGATAGCATCCAGGATCCCAGTTCTGAGGAGAGGCGAGAAAAGCTCGTACGGAATCGGGGACGCCGAGAGGATTCGTTCCCAGGGCACAATCCACGACCCCCCCCGGTACTTCAGCCCGAAGGTGGCTCGCTTTCCGGGTCACATAACTTTCTCGGGTGTCCCGGAGGATGTCCCGGGGAAGGCGTCCCTGCCACATGGAATCCACCTCGTTTCCGCGGCATGTATGATGCCGGGCGGTCTTCGCCTGGATTATACCAGTTGCAGGAAGAGAATACCCCAACGCAGGATCCGGGATCTTCCGGATGGGTTCACGAGATAAAAACAAACGAAATAAAAACAGTGTATATGGTCAATTATGGTCAACAGCTTCTCCGGGCTTCCTATGGTATACTCTGAAATGTTATGTTGCTTGGGGTTTAGGGTATCTCTTTCTGATTTTTTCTGGTCTTTGCCCCTTCGTCGAATGTTGCACGACTCCCTTTGTTCTGTTTTCTGGAAACCGAGAAGGACTCGGGGAGATGTGTTTTTGTCTGTGTGTAAAGTGAATTTTTCGCATGTTTTGAGCGGGGGAAAGCTATGAGCCTGGGCGCAGTGCCGGGAGTGCCTTCCGGAGAGTGTCGCCATAGGGAGCCCCGATCGGGGGGACGGTGTCCCGGATTCCGAATGTGCAAATGTCCGGACTGTCGGTGACGATGGAGGAGGAATGCATATGCCTGTGGAGACGAAGGATATCGCGTCCAAAACCAGGGAACTCGTTCTGCCCTGGAAGGACCGAAAGGGAGGGGTTATCCCCGTGTTGCAGACAGTGCAGCGGGAGTTCGGATATGTGCCCTCCGAGGCACTTCAGGCCATCTCGGAGGAACTCAAAATTCCCACGGCAGAGCTGTACGGAGTGGTCACTTTCTATGCCCAGTTTCACCTCAAGCCGAGAGGGCGACATGTCATTCGGGTCTGTCGGGGTACGGCCTGTCATGTGCGGGGGAGCCTTCAGCTCATGCAGAAACTCAAGGAAATGCTCTCCGTCGAGGAAAACGGAACGACGGAGGATCTTCGTTTCACGCTGGAGCCCGTTGCGTGTCTCGGTGCCTGCGGCCTCGCACCGGTCTTCATGGTGGACGACGACACCCACGGAAGGCTTACGGCGGACAAGCTCGGCGACGTGATCGCCCGGTACGAATAAGGAGCGGCGAAGGTTCGCACGCCATGCTTGACGATCTCTCCCAGCACATTCTCGACATTGCCGAGAACAGCGTTGCCGCAGGTGCCTCCCGTGTCGATGTACTCCTTGTCGAGGAGGACGATCTGGGATTTCGTGTGCTTGAGATTCGGGACGACGGAAGGGGGATGGATGCGGAGATGGTGCGCCGCGTGACGGATCCTTTCGTCACGTCGCGAACGACACGACGGGTGGGACTGGGTATTCCCTTTCTCAAACAGGCGGCGGAACTTGCGGGAGGCAGTTTTTCCATCGAGTCCGTTCCCGGCTCTGGTACCTGTCTGCGCGCCGTTTTTCGGGCAGGATGGATTGATTGTCCACCCTTGGGAGATCTTCCTGCCACGGTAGTGACTTTATTTGCGGGATATCCCGGTATCCGGTGGGTGTTCCGTTTTTCCTGCGGGGAGCGTTCCTTTGAAGTGGATCAAAAGGAAATTCTCGAGATTGTCGAAGATCCCGAACTGATGCGTACGCCTCCGGTGGCGTCGTGGTTACGGGATTTCATTCAAGAGGGACTTGAAGAGATGAGAACGGGAGGTGAGGTTTGTGCCCAAAGTAACGAGTCTTGAGGATCTTCGAAGGATCAAGGAACAGGCGAGCGATCTCACATCCGCCCGATCTAAGGGCAAGGTCCGCGTCATCGTCGGCATGGGGACGTGCGGCATTGCCGCGGGCGCACGGGAGGTCATGCAGGCGGTCCTCGCCGAACTGGACAAACGGGGATTGAAGGACGTCTCCGTGGAGACCACGGGGTGCATCGGCATGTGCCAGCAGGAGCCGCTTCTCGACATCATCCGCCCCGGTGAACCGCGCATCACCTACGGCAATCTCTCCGCCGCCGACGTGCCGCGCATCGTTGCCGAACATCTCGTGAACGGCAACGTCGTCGAGGAAAAAGTCATCGGCAGAGCGGACTGAACCCGTTTCTTCCACACCCGATCGGGTAGAGCAGGGGGGCTGACACCATGGCAGTGTATCGTGCGCACGTTCTCATCTGTGGCGGGACGGGTTGCGTTTCGAGCGGCGCCCGCGAGGTGATGAGCGCGTTTAAAGAGGAATTGGCGAAGAGGAAGCTGGACCGGGAGGTCATGGTGGTCCAGACGGGGTGTCACGGTATGTGCGAGATGGGACCCATCGTGGTGGTCTATCCCGAGGGGACGTTCTACTGCCGTGTCGAGATCGGAGATGTGGCGGAGATCGTGGAGGAACATCTCTACAAGGGACGCATCGTGGAGCGACTTCTCTACTCCCTCTCCGGAAGCATCGAGAAGGTTCCCCACTACAAGGACATTCCCTTCTACAGCAAGCAGGAGCGCATCGCTCTCCACAACTGCGGCTACATCAACCCCGACAACATCGAGGAGTATATCGCCAGGGACGGCTATCAGGCTCTCGCCAAGGCCGTGAAGGAAATGTCTCCCGAGGACGTGCTCCAGGAAGTGAAGACCTCGGGCCTTCGCGGGCGAGGCGGCGGCGGGTTTCCCACGGGACTCAAGTGGGAGTTCTGCCGCAAGGCGGCGGGGACGAAAAAGTACACCATCTGCAACGCCGACGAGGGAGACCCCGGCGCCTTCATGGACCGTTCCATCCTTGAGGGAGATCCCCATGCGGTCATCGAGGGGATGATGCTCGGCGCCTATGCCATGGGAGCCGACGAGGGGTACATCTATTGCCGGGCCGAATACCCCCTTGCCATCAAGCGCCTCAATCGCGCCATCGGCCAGGCCGAGGAATACGGCCTGCTGGGGGAGCGCATTCTGGACACGTCCTTCTCCTTCCATCTTCATGTGAAGGAAGGCGCGGGGGCCTTCGTCTGCGGCGAGGAGACGGCGCTCATGGCCTCCATCGAAGGGGAGCGGGGCATGCCCCGTCCCCGTCCCCCCTTCCCGGCGAACCGGGGACTCTGGGGAAAGCCCTCGAACATCAACAACGTGGAGACCTGGGCCAATGTTCCGGCCATCATCCGCAACGGCGGCGCCTGGTACGCCGCCATCGGCACGGAGAAGTCCAAGGGGACCAAGGTTTTCGCCCTTACCGGAAAAGTGAAACACACCGGCCTGGTCGAGGTGCCCATGGGCATCAGCATTCGTGAGATCGTCTTCGAGCTCGGCGGCGGCATCATCAACGACAAGAAGTTCAAGGCCGTCCAGATCGGAGGTCCCTCCGGCGGCTGTCTCACCGAGGAACACCTCGACCTTCCCGTGGATTACGAGTCGCTCACGGCGGCGGGGGCCATCATGGGGTCGGGCGGGCTTGTCGTCATGGACGAGGAAACCTGCATGGTGGATGTGGCCAAGTTCTTCCTGGAATTCACCCAGCGGGAATCCTGCGGCAAGTGCGTTCCCTGCAGAGAGGGCACGAAACAGATGCTCCTCCTCCTTGAAAAGATCACTGCCGGCGAGGGCACCATGGAGGATTTGACGACCCTGGAGGAACTCGCCCACATGGTGAAGGACATGTCCCTCTGCGGACTCGGTCAGACCGCGCCGAATCCGGTGCTCACCACACTGCGCTACTTCCGGCACGAGTACGAGGCGCACATTCGGGACAGGAAATGCCCTGCCTTGGCCTGTACTAAACTCATCACCTACGCCATCGACAGGGAAAAATGTCGCAAATGCGGGTTGTGCGCGAAAAAGTGCCCTGTGGATTGCATTGCCGGAGATCGACAGACACCCTACGTGATCGATCAGAACCGCTGCATCAAGTGCGGTTCCTGCTTCGAGGTCTGTCCCTTCTCCGCGGTGACGAAGAGCTGACGGACCGTTGCCGAAGACGGAACGGCACTCGTGACGGAGGGAGACGCAATGAAGGAGATCATCCTTACCATAGACGGAAAACAGTGTAGCGGCGTGGCGGGCGAGACCATCCTGGAGGTGGCTCAGAAGAACGAGGTGACCATTCCCACCATGTGCTATCTCAAGGGCCTCACCCCCATCGGTGCGTGCCGTATGTGCGTGGTGGAGGTGGAGAAAAACCCCAAACTCCTCACGTCCTGCACCACACCCGCCCAAGATGGCATGGTGGTGCACACCACAACGGAGAAGCTGTTCAACTACCGAAAGCAGGTGTTGGAACTTCTCTTCGCCGGTCGGAATCATTTCTGCATGTACTGCTCCCAGAGTGGCGACTGCGAGCTGCAGCGCCATGCCATTGAGCACGGCATGGATTCGGTGCGCTACCCCTATCTCTACGCGGATTTCTCCAACGACGCGACGCACCCGGAGATTCAGTTGGACCACAACCGTTGTATTCTTTGTCTTCGCTGCATCCGTGTCTGCGCGGAGAAGGTAGGCGCCCACACCCTGGATCTTCAGAAGCGGGGCTGGAACGCCACGGTGGTGGCCGATCTGGGAAAGAAGCTCGGTGAGAGCGATACCTGTGTGAGCTGCGGTGCCTGTGCCCAGGTCTGCCCTACGGGGACCATCACGCTCCGCGAGTTCGCCTATCGTGGCAAACGGAGCCAGTGCGATGACGCGGTGGAAAGCGTCTGCCCGCTCTGCTCTGTGGGGTGCCGGTTCAAGGCCTATGTCCGGACCGGCAGCATCACCCGCGTGGAAGGGCTCGGCACGGAAGAGCCCGACGGAGGGCAGCTCTGCCACAAGGGACGCTGGTGGCTCCCCCAGTCCACGGAACGGGATCGCGTGACGGTCCCCATGATCCGGGACGGTGCGGGCTATCGCGAGGCCTCCTGGGACGAAGCGCTGAGTTTCGTGGCGGCGAAATTCAAGCCTGCCTATGAACGGGGCAAGGCGGGAGCGTTGCTGTCCAGCCTGTGTACGGACGAGGAGCTGTCCCTCTTCTCCGGCCTCTTCCGGAGTGGGCTCAAGATGGAGAAAGTGGATACCTTCGACGGCGACGTGCTCCGTGGGTTCATCAAGGGGCTTGATCCCTTCCGCGTTCAGGGTGTCCGCCCCTTCACGGCGGCGCATCACATTCTGGACAGCGATTGCATTGTCACGGTGTGCGCCGATCCCCAGGAGGAAGCTCCCGTCGTGGCCAGTTACGTCCGCGTGGCGGTCCTTCGGGATGGCGCGAAACTGCTGAACATCTCCTGTGGTGAGGATCCGTTCAAAGGGATCACGGACGTGCATGTAACCATGCCTGGGAAGGCCATCAGACCCGAGTTTCTCAACGCCCTGGCGCAAACCATCGCTTCACTGCACCTTTCTGAGAGCGATACAGGAACAGCCCGAGAGGCCCTTGAGCCCTACCGGGAATCCCTGGCGCAGTGTGCGACCATCGCAGGAACGGATCCGAAAGTCGTGGAGGAGATCGCCGCCTGCCTCATACAGGCGAAAAAGCCTGTTTTCGTTCTCGGCGGTTGCGCAGCGAAGAATCCCGATACGGTTACGGCGGCGGTAAACGTAGCCATCGCGAGCAGAGCTTTCTTCGACGACGGCCTCGGTGTGGTTCCTCTCGTGACAAGCGGCAACAGCCTTGGCGCGGCGAACACGGTGTGCGCCTCCGAGAGCTGGCTCGGCAAGGAGGACCTGGAGTTTCTCTATGTCTTCTCCACGGGACTCATCCCCGAGGACGAGACGACGCTTGCGTCGATCTTCCGGACGCGCTTCGTGGTGGTGCAGACGCCCTATGTCGTCCATCCCCTGGTGAACATGGCGGATGTGCTCCTGCCCGCTCCCGCGTGGTACGAGCGAAGCGGTCACTACTGCACCATCGAAGGCGAGCGGCGCCGGCTCAACGTGATCGTTCCGCCCAAGGGGGAGGTCCGAGGGCTGTCCACCGTTCTCGACGATCTCGCCAAGGATCTGGGCATCTCCATCGAACGCCCCGCCGTCCCGCCCTGCGAAGCGGTGTTCGCATCCCGGGTGGCGCCGTCGGCGGCACAGATGGTTCTGAAGTAGGAGGTGGCGGCAATGGCGAAGGCAAAAGTCGCAACGGTATGGCTTGAGGCGTGCGCGGGGTGTCACATGTCCTTCCTCGACATCGACGAGCGCCTCGCCGATCTGATCGAGAAAGTGGATATCCTCTACTCGCCCGTGGTGGACGGCAAGGAAATTCCCCAGGTGGACGTGGGCGTCATCGATGGTGCTCTGGGCAACGAGGAAGAAGTCCATCTCGCCAAGGAAATGCGGGAACGTTGCAAGATCCTCGTCGGATGGGGTGATTGCGCCGTCTTCGGGGGTATCAACTGCATGCGGAATTTCCTCCCCCCCGAGAAGGTCCTGGAAGAAGCCTACACGGACACGAAAAGCACCGTGAACCCGGGAAAGATCATCCCCGGGGAAGATCTTCCGGCGCTGTTGCCCAAGGCTATCCCCATCGACCATGTGGTGAAATGCGACGTCTACATTCCGGGATGCCCTCCCGACGCGGACACCATCCTCTGGGTCTTCCAGGAGATCCTCGAAGGGCGAGTGCCCAAGGTTCCCGCGAACATGATGCGGTACGACTAGGAGGAGGGCGAAGAGCATGACCACGGCGCGCAAGATCGAAATCAATCCGGTGACCCGCATCGAGGGACACGGCAAGATCACTGTCCACCTCGACGAAGCGGGGCAGGTCCGGGACGCACGCTTCCACGTCACCCAGTTCCGGGGCTTCGAGGTTTTTTCCAAGGGGCGTGATTTCCGGGAAATGCCGGTCATTACCCCCCGCATCTGCGGCATCTGCCCCGTAAGTCACCACCTGGCGGCGGCCAAGGCCTGCGATGCCATTCTCGGCGTGGAGATCACGCCGAGCGCCCACAAGCTTCGGGAACTCATGCACATGGGACAGTTCGTCCAGTCCCACGCGCTTTCCTTTTTCCACCTGTCCAGTCCGGATCTGCTCTTCGGGTTCGATGCGGATCCGGCCATCCGCAACGTTGTCGGCCTGGCCAGGCAGTTTCCCGAGCTGGCAGTCAAGGGGATTTCGCTGCGCAAGTTCGGTCAGGAGATCATCAAGACCCTTGGCGGCAAGAAAGTGCACCCCTGGCACAGCATCCCCGGAGGAGTGAACAGAAGTCTCCGGCAGGACGAGCGCGACGAGATCGTCAGAGATCTTCCCGCAATGAAGGCCATCGTCCGGGAAGCCCTGGACCTGATCAAGAACTATCTCGCCGAAAAGGGTGAGGAGGCGAAACGGTTCGCCACCCTCGAAACGGCCTTTCTGGGCCTGGTGAACGGAGGCTTTCTCGAACTCTACGACGGGGACATCCGTTTCCGCGGTCCCAGAGGGCGCATCATCGACGAGTTCCCCGACTGGGAGTACCTCGACCACATCGGTGAACACGTGGAGGCCTGGAGTTATCTCAAATTCCCCTTCTACCGCGGGTTGGGGTATCCCAACGGCAGCTACCGCGTCGGTCCCCTGGGGCGTGTCAACGCCTGCGACGACATCGCCACTCCCGAGGCATCGGCGGAGCTGGCGGCTTTCCGGAAGCTCACCGAGGACGGCGTGGTGCACTACACCATGTATTACCACTATGCCCGGCTCATCGAAACCCTCTACGGGCTGGAGCGGATCGAGGAACTTCTCGACGACGAAGACATTATGGGAAGCGATCTCCGTGTGCATTCCCGGGAACTCTATCCCGAGGGAATCGGTGTCATCGAGGCGCCCCGGGGGACGCTCATCCACCATTACGAGGTGGACGAGCGGGGGGCCATCACGAGGGTAAACCTCATCGTCGCCACGGGGCACAACAATTTCGCCATGAACAAGGGCGTGGAACTTGTGGCCAGGGACTACATCAGGGATGGCAAGGTCACGGAAGGAATCATGAACCGCATGGAGCACGTGATTCGCTGCTATGATCCGTGCCTTTCCTGCTCCACCCATGCGGTGGGGAAGATGCCCCTGCGACTCCAGGTGTTCGATGCCAAGGGTGTTCTGCTCTCGGACCAGGAACGATCCTGATCCCAGGGATCGGAGAAGAACACCGCGTTCCGTCCGTGATCTGTTCGGAGGCGAAGGGGCCGTTCGGCCCCTTCGCCTCTTTCGGGTGGTATGGTAGGCGTTCGCGGGGCGTGTGTGCTGGGGACGGGCGTGCCTGTTCCTTTCCGGAGAATGTCCGTAGCGTGGTGGCGAAGCGAGGTGTTTTGCGGTGCGCGTGCATGTCATAGGTTACGGAAATCCCTTTCGTCAGGACGATGGAGTAGGGCATGTCCTGGCGCCACAGGTCGCGACCTGGCTGGAGGGGCGGGGAGAAACGGTGATGCTTCACCTGGATCATCAGCTTCTTCCCGAGGTTGCGGCGGATCTGGCCGGTGCGGAGATGGTACTCTTCGTCGATGCTTCCGTGGCATTCTCCGAGGCGGGATACATATTCGTTCCTGTCGTTCCGGACGGCGGCTCGGAATCGCTGAATATCCATTCCTTCGGCCCGGGATGGATTCTGCGTCTTGCGGAGGAACTCGGGCATCCTCTCCGCGAAGCATGGATGCTTTCCGTAAGCGGCGTCTCCTTCGATTTCGACGATGCACTCACACCGGAGTGCGCGGAGAGGGTCGTCGCAGCGTTTGCGGCATTCCGGAAATGGTGGGAGGAGCGACGAGCCGTCGAGCCGCCGTGGAAGTGAACGACGGGACAGATGAGACCTGACGCAAAGACCCATCCTTCTATCGAAAAGAGACGTGTTACAAGAAAATAATTTTCCCCGGAAGGACAAGGCTGGGGCGACTTCATCGACGAGGTCGCCCCCGCTTTGTCTTCCCGGGGAAACCGGAGACGGAGTGTAATGTCCTTCGGAGGGAGTAGACTTAATGGGATCTTTATTTCGGCATGAAGTCTTTTGTATTTTATTTCGAGAAAATACATCCCTTTGTGCATCGAATACATTGCGCAACGTTCTGCGTGACAAGGACACGGGGGCATGATAGAATTCTTGAGGCATTTTGTGAAAACAGTGTCTTTTTGTGTGGGATGTTTATTTGTGTGAACGCAATAACAATACGGGAGGGGGTGTGGGCAGCGAAAGCTGTCCGAGAGTATGGAAACACAGGCTGCGGTGGTTGGAGGAACGGGGGCTGTCGATGAGGGGGTTCGACAGATCGTCGCCTCGTTCAGGGGAAGAAGGGGGTTTCTGATTCCCTTGCTTCAGGCCATCCAGCATCATTGCGGGTATCTTCCCGCGGATGTGCTGGAATACATCTCGCAGGAATTGCTGGTTCCCCTGGCGGAGATCTATGGTGTGTGCACGTTTTAAGTTGTGTGCGTCAAGTTGTGCAAAAAGGTTTTCATGGTGTTTGGCGGCCGTTTGCAGCGATTAGCCACACTTTTCCAGGAGTGCCTTTTTGTGTTCGATCAACAGGTCCATGTTGAGGTAGCGACTGGACTCCAGCCATG